>JBOGDN010000398.1:0-2436 GCA_050742995.1 Stackebrandtia sp.
GTACAGCACCACGTCGGCGTCGGTGATCTCGGCCATCTGCTCGGGCTCAAGCTCCAGGTCGTGGGCTTCGGCGCCGGACGGGGTGAGGTTGAAGACGCCGGCATGGTCGCCGCCGACCCGCTCGGCGGCGAACTGGAGGGGGTAAAACGACGCAACGACATTGACGTCGGCGTCCGCGGCGTCGTCGCCGCAAGCGGCCAGAGCGCCGGCGGCCACGAGGGCGGCGGCGCCGATCGCGGCGAGTCGGGACAGGGGTGGGCTCATGGCGTCAAGGGTGCCCGATATTGACAATCATTGTCAACAATGCATGCGTTCGTCGACGTCCGACGCGAGGTGTGACGTGTGCCAAACGGTTAGCTGCGGCACAGCCGCGCGAGTGACGTCCCAGCTTGGCGACGGACCTGGCGTGCAGCCAGGCGCGTCGACGCGTAGGCTAAACGGCTGGGAAATTAAGTCCACCAGGTCCCGTAGAAGAGGCGAACTGAGGCCGTGCCGAGTCAAGACCGCAACGCGTCCAACAACAAACCGCTCACCGAATTCGGTCCCAACGAGTGGATCGTCGAAGACATGTATCAGCAGTACCTCGCTGATCCGGCCAGCGTCGAGTCGACCTGGCACGACTTCTTCGCCGACTACGAGCCGTCCTACACTTCCGACAAGCCGCAGGCCGCGACGGCCGAAGCCGCCGCGCCGAGCACTCCGGCGGCCCCCGCACCCTCCAAGCAGGCCAAACCCGCGCCCGCGGCTACGTCGAACGCGGCGGCCAAGCCGGCGCCCGTGCTGCAGCCGCCGGCCGACGCCGTGCTCAAGCCGCTGCGCGGCGTCGCCGGCAAGGTGGCGCAGAACATGGACGCGTCGCTGGAGATCCCCACCGCGACCAGCGTGCGCGCCGTCCCCGCCAAGCTGCTTTCCGACAACCGCATCGTGATCAACAATCACCTCAAGCGCGGCCGCGGCGGCAAGGTCAGCTTCACGCATCTCATCGGGTACGCCCTGGTCAAGGCGCTGGCCGCCCACCCGGAGCTGAACAGCTCCTACGCCGTCGTCGACGGCAAGGGCACACTGGTCACGCCCGAGGGGGTCAACCTCGGCCTCGCCATCGACCTGCAGAAGGAGGACGGCAGCCGCACCCTCGTCGTCCCAAGCATCAAGGGCTGCCAGGACATGGACTTCCGGCAGTTCTGGCAGGCCTATGAGGACCTGATCCGCAAGGCCCGCAGCAACAAGCTGACGATGGAGGACCACGCCGGGGCGACGGTGACGCTGACCAACCCGGGCGGAATCGGCACCGTCCACTCCATACCGCGGCTGATGCGCGGTCAAGGCGCCATCATCGGCGTCGGCGCCATGGAATACCCCGCCCCGTTCGCCGGCGCCTCCGACTCGACCATCTCCGAGCTCGGCGTCTCCAAGACCATCACGGTGACCTCGACCTACGATCACCGGATCATCCAGGGCGCGCAGTCGGGCGAGTTCCTCAAGCGCATGCACCAGCTGCTGCTCGGCGAGGACGGGTTCTACGACGACATCTTCCAGTCGCTCCGCGTGCCGTACGAGCCCGTGCGGTGGGTGCAGGACCTGCCCGACGACCCGGTGGACAAGGTCGCGCGCGTCATCGAGATGATCGACGCCTACCGCACGCGCGGGCATCTCATGGCCGACACGGACCCGCTGAACTACCGCCAGCGCCGTCACCCCGACCTCGACGTGCTCTCCCACGGCCTCACCCTGTGGGACCTCGACCGGGAGTTCGCCGTCGGCGGGTTCGCCGGCCAGCAGCACATGAAGCTGCGCGACGTGCTCGGCGTGCTGCGCGACGCCTACTGCCGCACCATCGGCACCGAGTACATGCACATCTCCGACCCCGAGCAGCGCGACTGGCTGCAGGAGCGCATCGAGCGCCCGCACCAGAAGCCGCCGGTGGCCGAGCAGAAGTACATCCTGTCCAAGCTGAACGCCGCCGAGGCGTTCGAGACGTTCCTGCAGACCAAGTACGTCGGCCAGAAGCGGTTCTCGCTGGAGGGCGGCGAGACCGTCATCCCGCTGCTGGACGCGGTGCTCGACTCCGCGGCGGCGGACGAGCTGGACGAGGTCGTCATCGGCATGCCGCACCGGGGCCGGCTGAACGTGCTGGCCAACATCGTGGGCAAGCCGATCAGCCAGATCTTCCGGGAGTTCGAGGGCAACCTGGACCCGGGCCAGGCGCACGGCTCCGGTGACGTGAAGTACCACCTGGGCGCGGAGGGCAAGTACTTCCGGATGTTCGGCGACGGGGAGACCGTGGTCTCGCTGACCGCCAACCCGTCGCACCTGGAGGCCGTGGACCCGGTGCTGGAGGGGATCGCGCGGGCCAAGCAGGACCTGCTGGACAAGGGCGAGGGCGGCTACACCGTGCTGCCGCTGATGCTGCACGGCGACGCCGCGTTCGCCGGGCAG
>JBOGDN010000399.1:0-9837 GCA_050742995.1 Stackebrandtia sp.
GACGGGCGGTGTTCCTCCGCTGGCCAGGCCAAGGACGAATCCGGTTTCAGGGTTTGGTTGGTGTGTTCCCCCGGCTCCGTGCGCGGGTCTGTCAGTTCCCTTGTGGGTAGGCGGTGATCACTTTCAGTGTTCGGTGTTTTCGGTGATGCGGTCGCCATAGTAGAGGGCGAACGCGTTCAGGGCTTTCTTCCATCCTGAGGTCTGGCCGACCACGTTGGGCCGGTTCTTACGCCTGTCGCGGATGACCAGGTACAGCACCTTCAACGCGGCCTGGTCGTTGGGGAAGTGACCGCGCCGGCGGGTGGCTTGGCGGAATCTGGCGTTGAGGGACTCGATGAGGTTGGTCGTGTAGACCACCCGGCGTATCTGGGGCGGGAAGTCCAGGAACGGGATGAAGTGCTCCCAGGAGTTTTGCCACATCCTGACGATGACGGGGTATTTTTCGCCCCACTCGTCGCAGAACTCGGCGAAGCGCTGTTCGGCGGCGGCCGCGGTCGGGGCGGTGTAGACGGTTTTGAGCGCCTTGGAGACCGCGCCCCAGTGCTGCTTGGCCGCGTACCGCAGCGAAGCGCGCACCAGGTGCACCACGCACAGCTGCACCGCAGCCCGCGGCCAGACCTCGTTGACCGACTCCGGGAGCCCTTTGAGCCCGTCACAGCACACGATCATCACATCGGCCACGCCGCGGTTGCGCAGCTCGGCCAACACGGTCATCCAGTGCTTGGCGCCCTCGCCGCCGTCGCCGACCCACATGCCCAGCACGTCGCGCTCACCGGCCAGGTTGATCCCCACCGCGACATAGATCGGGCGATTGGACACCTGCCCGTTGCGGATCTTCACGTGAATGCAGTCGATCATCACCACCGCGTACACGCGATCCAGCGGGCGAGCCTGCCACTCGGCCAACTCGCCGGCCACCCGGTCGGTCACCTTCGAGACAAGCTCGCGGGAGACCTGAACGCCGTAGATCTCCTCGAGGTGAGCGCGGATCTCCCCGGTGGTCAGCCCTTTCGCATACAGCGACACGATCGCCTCGTCGAACCCCTCTACCCGGCGGGAGTGCTTGGGGTGCGATCTGCGGCTCGAACGAGCCGGCGCGGTCCCTGGGCACGTCGACGCTCACCGGGCCGACTTCCGTCAACACCGTCTTGGCCGAGGTCCCATTGCGATGGTTGCCGTCGCCGACGGCCGCGGCCGCTTCGCGGTCGCCCTTGTCGAAACCCAGATGCTCACTCATCTCGGCCTCAAGAGCCGTCTGCAGCACCTGGCGCGTCACCGACGCCAAAAGACCGTCCGGGCCGGTCAGCGACACGCCGTCCCGGCGGGCCTGCTCGACCAGCTCGGCGGCGACGCGCACATCCACGCCCTCAGCCGCCGACTCCTCGACGTTCTTCTCTTCATTCTCCACAGTGATCCTTCCCGGCCAAGGCAAACCGCCTCAGCCTTCCAGATCACCGCCCCACCCACAAGGTTCCGGACAGACCCCGCCCCCGAAAACGGGGACGCCGTCACGTCAATCAACCGTCAACACGGCCAGAGTTCTAGTAAGAACCCGCTCGTGGAGCTGAGGGGATTCGAACCCCTGACCTTCTCATTGCGAACGAGACGCGCTACCAACTGCGCCACAGCCCCTGGTCGATTTGACCAGCGGTCACCTTAGCACACGGGCGGTTTGGCGGTCGCGGGCGTTTCAGACCCAGCGGTCGTTGAGCCAGATGCGGGCGTTCCAGTCGTCGTAGGGGATCGGCTGGCCGGTGTAGAGGGGGTAGAAGTAGGCGAAGCACAGCACGATGAGGATGACGAGCGCGGCGGCGACCAGCGAGCCGGTGAGGCGGCGTTCGGGTGGGGCCGTCGACGGTCCGATGATCATTCCCAGCGCGAACACCACGGCCAGGACGAGGAACGGCTCGGCCGGGATGGCGTAGAAGAAGAACATGGTGCGGTCGGGGTAGGCCAGCCAGGGGGCGACGCCGGCGGCCGCGCCGCCCAGGATCGCCCAGGCACGCCAGTCGCGTTTGATCAGGCCCCACCAGGCCAACGCGATCAGGGCCGGGATGAAGGCCCACCACAGCAGGGGCGTGCCGAGCAGCAGCACCTCCGAGGCGCAGCGGTCCGCGCCGCAGTCGACGTCGGAGGACCAAAAGAACGCCACGGGGCGGGCGTTGAGCAGCCACTGCCACGGCCAGGACTGGTAGGTGTGCTCGCTGTCGAGCTGCTCGTGGAACTCGAGCACGTCCAGGTGGTACTTCCACAGGTTGTACAGCGCGCCGACGACCGGCGGCTCGGACGAGCCGTTGTCGTGCAGCCAGTGCCGGAACGACGCCTCGTCGTTGGCGAACCATCCCGCCCAGGTCGCCAGGTAGGCGGCGACGGAGGCGAACCCGAACCCGAAGACCCAACCGGTTTCGCCGGCGAGGGTCTCGCGGATCGGACGCGTCGCGCCGACGGTGACGCGCAGCCGCCATTCCCACACGAAGATCAGGACGACGAACAGCAGGATGAACCACAGGGCGCTCCACTTGACGCCCATGGCGAGTCCGCACAGGACTCCCGCGGCGACGCGCTGCCACGGCACGGCGAACGGCGGCCTTCCGCCGGCGGCGGGGTCGACGCCGGACTCCAGCGCCGCCAGCCAGCGCGCCCGTCGGGCGTCTTTGTCGGCGACGAGGCAGTAGAAGGCGCCGAGCAGGAACGTCGCCAAGAAGATGTCGAGCAGCGCCACCCGGGACAGCACCAGGTGCAGGCCGTCGACGGCCATGAGCAGTCCGGCGACGCCGCCCAGGACGGTGGAGCCGGTCATCCGACGCGCCAGCAGCGTGATCAGCAGGACGGACGCGACCCCGGCGATCACGGCGGAGATTCGCCAGCCGACCTCGTTGTAGCCGAAAAGCCATTCGCCTAGGGCGATGCACCACTTGCCGAAAGGCGGGTGGGCCACGTACGAGCCCACGTCGGCCTCGACGTCCCATTCCACGCCGTGCCGCAGCATCTGCTCGGCGTCCTGGGCGTAGTAGACCTCGTCGAAGACGAGGCCCTTGGGGTGGGAGAGCCCGATGAGCCGCAGCACCGCGGCGAACGCGGTCACCGCGGCCGCGACGATCCAGCCGCGGAGGCGATCGCGCGGCTGGCGCGGAGCGAGCTTGGCCCGCAGCCACGGCGGCGCGGCGCCGACGGCGTCGTCTGCCGGCGTCGTCTCGGCCGCCGGGCGTTCGGCGACGGCTGCGGAACTCACCAAGAGGATCTTAGTGATGCCTCACGCCGCCGCGCGAGGCCGCTTGCTCGGCCGCGGCGAGGGCCGGGTTTCGCTGAATGAGGCGCGACGGCCGTCCTACAAAAACATTCACATTAGCGAATATTTTGGCTACGCTGTGGTAGCCGTTTACCTCGCTTTAGTCCCGGCACGATTGGAGCAGAAAATGCGCATACCCCGATCCCTACTTGCCGTTGTCGCCGGCCTGGCCCTGGCCGTCGGCGCGGCGGCGGCGCCCCAGGCCGCGGCGGACCCGGCAGTCGCCGCAGCGCCTGACGTCGACGTCGAGGCGGTCAAGGGCCACCTCGAGCAATTCCAGTCCATCGCCGACTCCTCCGGCGGCAACCGCGCCGCCGGCAGTCAGGGCTACGCCGCGTCGGCCGACTACGTCGCGAGCACGCTGACCGACGCCGGCTTCGACGTCACCCGCCAGCCCTGCGACGACTGCGGCGGCGACGACAACGTCATCGCCGACTGGCCCGGCGGCGACGAGGCCAGCACGATCATGCTCGGCGGGCACCTCGACAGCGTCTCGGCCGGACCCGACATCAACGACAACGCCTCCGGTTCGGCGGCGCTGCTCGAGATCGCTCTCCTGCTCGCCGAGACCAAGCCGGAGCTGACCAACCACGTGCGCTTCGCGTGGTGGGCCGCGGAGGAACAGGGCCTGATCGGCTCCCAGTACTACGTGCAGAACTCGGGCGTCGACGACCTCAAGATGTACCTCAACCTGGACATGGTCGGCTCGCCCAACCCCGGATACTTCGTCGGCGAGATCGGCTCGGAGCAGGCGCAGCCGTTCGTCGACTACCTCGAAGGCGTCGGCAAATCCCCCGAGGAGACCGGCGCGTGCTGCTCTGACGACGGCTCGTTCTCGCAGGCCGGCGTTCCCACCACCTTCATATTCACCGGCGCGAGCGACCGCATGACCGACGCGCAGGCGTCCAAATGGGGCGGCGAGGCCGGAAAGGCCTACGACCCCTGTTATCACGCCGGATGCGACTCGTACCCGGACAACATCCATTCCGAGGCGCTCAACCACATGGCCGACGCCACGGCGCATGCGCTGTGGGAGCTGGCCGCCTGAGGCCTTCCCGCCCGGCTCGACATTCGTCCCCGCCCGAACGCTTCGGGCGGGGACGTTTTCGTCGCGCTCGCGGCCCTCAGGCCTCCAGCCGCGCCAGCTCTTCGTCCACGATCGACGGATCGAGCTTGGCGAAGATCGGAGTCGGCTTCTCCAGCGGCGTGCCGGCGACGACAGGACGCGACTCCCAGCGCGGCACGTCCGAATAGTCCCCGGTCAGGATCGGATACGTGCTCTCGCCGAGGGCGCCGGTCCCGTCGAGGTCGGGCGCCTCCTCGATGCGCGGCATGGGCGCGAAGACGCCCTCGCCTCCGAGCATCTCGTGGACCTTTTGCGACGAATGCGGCAGGAACGGCGCCAGCAGGGCCTTGCAGTCGTCGACGGCCTGCAGCGCGGTGTGCAGCACCGTCGCCATGCGGTCTTTGTCCTCTTTGAGCTTCCATGGCGCGGTGTCGGCGAGGTACTTGTTCACCGCGGCCACCGTCCTCATCGCTTCGTTGATCCCGGCCTTGATCTGATTGCCGGCGATGAACCCGCCGACGGAGTCGAAGGCCGCCTTCGTCGTGGCCAGCAGCGCGACGTCGACGTCGGCGAGCTCGCCGGGTTCGGGGATCTTTCCGAAGTTCTTGGCGGCCATGGACACCGAGCGGTTCACCAGGTTGCCCCAGCCGGCGACCAGCTCGTCGTTGTTGCGGCGCAGGAACTCCGCCCAGGTGAAGTCGGTGTCGTTGTTCTCCGGACCGGCCACGGCGATGAAGTACCGCAGCGAGTCGGCGCTGTAGCGCGCCAGGAAGTCCCGCACGTAGATGACGACACGACGCGACGAGGAGAACTTCTTGCCCTCCATGGTGAGGAACTCGCTTGAGACGACCTCGGTGGGCAGGTTGAGCGTTCCGTACGGCCCCGGCTCGCCGCCGGCGTCGCCGCGGCCGTCGTAGGCAAGCAGCTCGCAGGGCCAGATCTGAGCGTGGAAAGTGATGTTGTCCTTGCCCATGAAGTAGTACGAAAGCGCCTCGGGGTCGTTCCACCACTTGCGCCACGCCTCGGGGTCGCCGCTGCGGCGTGCCCACTCGATCGACGACGACAGGTACCCGATCACCGCGTCGAACCACACGTACAGCCGCTTGCCGGGGTTGTCCTCCCAGCCTTCGAGCGGCACCGGGATGCCCCAGTCGATGTCACGGGTCATCGCCCGCGGACGCATGTCGTCGACCAGGTTCAGCGCGAACTTCAAGACGTTGGGACGCCAGTCGGCGCGCGTCTTCAGCCACGATCCCAGGGCCTCGGCGAGCGCCGGAAGGTCGAGGAAGAAGTGCTGCGTCTCGACGAACTGAGGCGTCTCGCCGTTGATCTTGGACCGCGGGTTGATCAGGTCGGTGGGGTCGAGCTGGTTGCCGCAGTTGTCGCACTGGTCGCCGCGGGCGCCCTCGGCGCCGCACAGCGGGCAGGTTCCTTCGATGTAGCGGTCGGGCAGGGTGCGTCCGGTCGACGGCGAGATCGCGCCCTTTGTGGTCTTCTCGATCATGTAGCCGTTGCGGTGCACCGTGCGGAACAGCTCCTGCACCACCTGGTAGTGATTGCCGGTGGTGGTGCGGGTGAACAGGTCGTAGGACATCCCGAGCGCGTGCAGAT
Organism: Stackebrandtia sp.; assembly: GCA_050742995.1. Taxonomy (GTDB): domain Bacteria; phylum Actinomycetota; class Actinomycetes; order Mycobacteriales; family Micromonosporaceae; genus Stackebrandtia. The sequence goes on from JBOGDN010000399.1 coordinate 5,967, forward strand.
CCTCGACGATGACGCGGTTGTAGCGGTCGGCGAGCTCTCGCGCGGTGGTGTTCTCCTGGTCGGCCTGCACGAGAATCGGGGTGCCGTGTTCGTCGGTTCCGGAGATCATGAGCACGTCGTGTCCGGCCATGCGCATGTAGCGGCTGAAGATGTCGGCGGGAACCCCGAAACCTGCTACGTGACCGATGTGGCGCGGGCCGTTGGCGTAAGGCCAGGCGAGCGCGGCGAGAACGTGACTCATGGGGGCGAATCTTAGTCTCGCGTCCGCGCGTGACGCGTACGTGTCAGGGCGTGCCGCCCCTCGGGCGCCGCATGCGGGTGAAATGTCCCGATATCCCCCGTTTCCGTCCTTCACAATGGTGGAATTGCCAACATGTCAGATCACGCTGACGCCCACCGCGGCGATCACACCGGGGAGGTCATGGCGGGCCTGGAGATCGTCGACGTCGAGACGCCGCCCGGTCGCGCCGCCGCGCCGCCGCCGTCCCACGAACCCGCGGAGCCGGCGTACTCGGCGATCCAGGCGATGTGGGACCGGGTCAACACCGTCCGCCGCTATGAGCCGGCGCCGGCGCGATGGGAGCCGCCGCGCCTGGTCGAGCCGCGGTCGAAGTGGGTGGCGTTTCCGGGGCTGGTGCTGCTGGCGCTGGCGGCGGCGTTCTTCTGCTGGGCGTCGGCCGAGCCGTTCTGGCTGTCGACCGGCCACGGCGTGTCGGGGACGGTGTCGGTGACCACATGCGACTCCGGAGGGCTTTCACAGCGCTGCCTCGGCCAGTTCACTCCCGCGGGCGGCGGAGACACGATGTTCGGCGTGCGAGTCGCCGGGGACCCCGAGGTCGAGCGCGACGGGGCGCAGCTGGACGGCCAGGTCGTTTCGGAAAGAGCGGGCACGGCCTACGTCGCCGACGACGCCGGACTTCGCCTGCGCGCCGCCGCCGGCCTGGCCATGGTGCTGGCGTGCGGGCTGGGCGTCGCCTTCGTGACCGGGGCGTGGCGCTGGCGGGGACGGGATCGCCTGGCGGCGGTGTCGCTGAGCCTGGGAGCGCCCGTGGGCTTGTGGTTGACAACGCTCGGCGTGACCTTCTGGTGAGATTCGTCCCACGCGATGAAACCTAGACCGGGGCCTTGCGCGTCTTCTTTGTGTAACTCCGGTAGAGGTGGCGGGCGATGGCCAAAATGGGAACGGCGCGTGGGGCGAGGATCGACAAGCGGCGGGCGTTGTTGCGCCTGCTCAGACTCGGTGTGATCACGGGAGTGGTGGCGGCGCTGGGGATGCTGCCGCTGGTGAGCATGTCGGGCTTGACGGTCAAAGCCGCCGCCGACAACTTCACCGAGCTGCCCGCCGACTTTTCGCTGCCGCCCACCCCCGAAGCCTCCACATTGTACGCATCGGACGGCGAGACGGTGCTCGCCACCTTCGGCGACCAGTACCGCATCGACACCTCCTACGAGGACATCGCCCAGGTGATGAAGGACGCGATCGTCGCCGCCGAGGACACCCGCTTCTACGAGCACCAGGGCGTCGATCCCGCGGGCGTCCTGCGCGCGGCCTTCTCCAACGCCTCCTCCGGAGAGATCTCCGAGGGCGCCTCGACGATCACCATGCAGTACGTCCGGCAGGTGCTGGCCTACTCGGCGACGACGCCTCAGGAGATCGAAGAGGCCACCGCGACCACTCCGGAGCGCAAGCTGCGCGAGGCGCGCTACGCGCTGGCCGTGGAAAAGGAGATGAGCAAGGAGGAGATCCTCGCCAACTACCTCAACACGGTGTACTTCGGCCACAACGCCTACGGGATCGGCGCGGCCGCGAGGGTTTACTTCGGCAAGACCGTCGACGAGCTCGACCTCAGCGAGGCGGCGGCCCTGGCGGCCGTGGTGCAGTCGCCAAGCGAGTACGACTTGATCAGCGGAAACGTCGACGCCGTCGAGGACCGCCGCGACTACGTGCTCGACAAGATGGTCGACGAGGGAACCGCCGACGCGGCCGAGGCCGCCGAGGTCGAGAAGGCCGAGATCCCGCTCAACCCGGCGGCCCTTCCCGGCGAAGACACCGGCCCGCACGGCAGCGAGTACGGCTTCTTCTCCGACTACTTCGAAGCCTGGTGGGCGCGTCAAGAGATCTTCGGCGAGACGGAGCAGGAGCGGCTCGGCCTGCTCAACCGGGGCGGCTACAAGATCGTCTCGTCCCTCGACGTCGACCTGCAGGCCACGGCCGAGGAGTCCATCGCCGCCCAGCAGTCCAAGGATTCGGCGTACGCGCTCGGCTCGGCGGCGGTGGAGCCGGGCACCGGCCAGGTCAAGGCGATGGCGGTCAACCGCGACTACGGCGTGGACGAGTCCGACCCGTCCACCACGACCAACCCGCTGCTCAGCGGCGGCCCGGACTTCGCCGGCTACCAGGCCGGCTCGACGTTCAAGATGTTCACCATGCTTGCGGCGCTCGACGACGGGATGACGCTGGACACGTCGATTTACTCGCCGCAGAAATACACGTCCCAGTACCCCGGCGGCGGGGGCGAGTCCTCCTGCGGCGAGTACTGGTGCCCCAGCAACGCCAGCGCGTCGATGACCGGCACCCACAACATGTGGTCGGGTTTCGGGCAGTCCGTCAACACCTACTTCGTGCAGCTGATCGAGCGCGTCGGCGCCGACGCCGCCGTGAAGATGGCCGAGAAACTCGGCCTGACCTGGCGCACCGAAGCCGACCAGGAGCAGGCCGACGACGCCGAAAACTGGGGAGCCTTCACCCTCGGCGTCTCCTCGACGGTTCCGCTCGACCTGGCCTCCGCCTACGCCACGATCGCCAACGACGGCGTGTACGTCGAGCCGACCCCGATCTCGTCGATCTACGACGCCTCCGGCGACGAGATCGACGTGGAGACCGAGTCTCACGAGGCCGTGGACGCCGAGGTGGCTCGCGCGGCCGTCGACGCCGCCCGCTGCCCCACCGGCTACGGCGCCGCCTCCGGCAGCTGCGGCGGCGGCACCGCGTCGCACCTGGCCGGCATGGTCGGCGGACCCGTCGCCGGCAAGACCGGCACCACCGACGGAGACTCCACGGCCTGGTTCACCGGCTTCACGCCGAACCTGGCGGTCGCCTCGTTCATGGCCGACCCCGCCGACCCGACGCACCTGCTGGAACCCGGCATGACGGCCATGCCCACCAATCTGTCCGGGCAGATCCTCGCGTCCGGATGGCAGGCCGACCCCGAAGGCGAGTTCACGCCCCCCGACGACGAGCTGGTCGGCGACGGCACGCAGTTCGACCCCGGTCCGGGCGACAACGGCGACGGCGAAGGCCCCGGCGACGGGAACGGAAACGGCGGCGGCGACGACCCGGGCAACGGCGGCGGGGGCGACGACCCCGGAGACGGAAACGGCGACGATCCCGGCGACGGCAACGGCGACGACCCGGGTGACGGCGGCGGAGGCGGCGACGATCCCGGCGGAGGCGGAGGCGGAGGCGGCGGGGGAGGCGGCGGGGGAGACGACCCTGCGGAAACGCGCGGACGCCGCGCCTGACGTCGGCTCCGCGTGCGAAACAGCCAGGACTGTTGCACGTGTGGTCTACCCTTCGGTGGAATCACGCCCGTGCCCGTCATGTCTTGACGCGCATGCCTTGCGAAGGACCTGTCTTGGCCGGAACCGAGAACAAGCCCGTCTCCACACCGGACTGGAAGCGTTCGAGCCCGCCCGGCGACGCCTCGCCCGAGGCCGTCGCCCAGTGGTGGGACGAACTGCCCGAAGTCGTGCGACAGCTGTGGATCGCCGAACGCGCCGACGCCGTCGCCGGTCTTGAAGGGGTCCCGTTTCCGGCGCGTCACGCGGCCAGTCAAAACCTGGCCGGCCGCCATTTCACGACCCTCGAAGC
>JBOGDN010000400.1:0-19793 GCA_050742995.1 Stackebrandtia sp.
GATCCCGGACGGGCCCGGTCTCGGCCTGTCCGTCGACCGCGAGGCGCTGCGCGCGACCGGAATTCGCGACTCGCTGCCGCCCCGCCTGACGCGGCCGGACGGATCGGTGGCGAACTGGTGACAACCCGACAGGACGCCGACGTGACGCCGGCGGCGCGATCACGCGGCGCGACACTGCGCAAGGCGATCGTCAAGCATCGCTGGCACTACGCCTTTCTGCTGCCGATGCTCGTGCTGTTCCTCGTCTTCGAGCTGTGGCCGATCATCGCCACCGGGCTGTATTCTCTGTACGATTGGGACGGTTTCGGTCCGTTGCAGGAATACATCGGACTCGACAACTACGCGGAGATTCTGTCCGACTCGGCGTTTTGGGGCGCCTTCGGTCACACCTTCACGTTCACGGGGGCGTTCCTGCTCGTCCTGCTCCCGTTGGCGTTCTTGCTCGCCTTGGTGCTCAACAATCAGGCGCTCCTGGGACGCAACGTGTACCGCGTGCTGTTCTTCCTGCCCGTCGTGTCCACAACCGCCGTGGTCGGCGTCGTATTCGTCGTTCTTCTGTCGCCTCTGGACGGTCCACTCAATCTGGCGCTGACCGAAACCGGCCTGGCCGCGAAACCCGTGAACTTCCTGGGCTCGGACTCCCTGGCGTTGCCCAGCGTCATCGCCGTCGACATCTGGAAGAACTTCGGCATCATACTGGTGTACTGGATCGCGGCGCTGCAGATCGTTCCGCGTGATCTCCTGGAATCGGCCGAGGTCGACGGCGCGAACCGTTGGCAGTCGCTGCGGCACGTCACGATTCCGTCGCTGCTTCCGCTGGCAGGCGTCATCGTGCTGCTGACGACCGTCCAGAGCTTCCATGCGTTCGACATCGTGCAGACCATGACCGCCGGGGGGCCCGGCGGGGCGTCCGACATCGTGCAGACCTATATCTACCGGACGGCCTTCAATCCGGCCCAGTTCGAACCGCGATACGGGTTGGCCTCGGCCGCCGCCCTGGCATTCGGTCTAGCCGTCGCGCTGATCGCCGCGGTTCAGCACATCATCGCCAACCGCATCCGCAAGAGGTCGTGACGTGTCAGCGCATGAAGCAACCGCCGCCGGCGAGATTCGGCTGCGACCGGCCGCGGACGAGGCCGTTTCGCACGTCCCTCCGCGTCGTAGACGCCGCACGCGCCGGAGGCCGTGGGTCCACATCGTTCTCCTGCCGCTGGTCCTGGTGTGGATATACCCGTTCCTGTGGATGGTCGCGTCCAGCTTCAAGACCCAGCAGGAGATGTTCTCCAACGGACTCAGCCTGATCCCGTCCCAGGTGAACCTCGACAACTACGCGCGCGCCTGGGACGCGGCCAACTTCGGTCAGTACATGCTCAACAGCGTCATCGTCACCGTCACGGTGGTGCTTACCGTGATCCTGGTGTCTTCATTGGCTGGATATGCGCTCGGGCGCGGTCAGATGCCGGGCAGGAAGATCGTCCTGGCGGTGTTGGTGGCGACCATGTTCATACCGCACATCTCCATGATCCTGCCGATCTTCTTGGTCGTGGACGCTCTGGGATTGGACGACAGTCTCGCCGGTGTCATCCTGGCCCAGGCCGGGCCCGCGCACGTCGTGGCGATCCTGCTGTTCATGGGCTTCTTCAGCGGCGTGCCCAACGAACTCGAAGAGGCCGCCTTCGTCGACGGCGCGGGGCATCCCCGCATCTACGCCCGCATCATGCTGCCGATCGCCAAACCCGTGATCGGGACGGTGGCCATCTTCAACTTCATCGGTTCCTGGAACGCCTTCCTGGTGCCTCTGGTGTTCACATTGACCACACCGAACCTGCGGACGGTCGGCGTGGGAATCTACGCGTTCTTCGGCGAACTGTCCACCGACTGGACCGGGCTGGCCGCGGCGGCCGTACTGACGATCCTGCCGATCGTCGTGGTGTTCCTGTGGCTGCAGCGGCTGTTCGTCGAGGGGCTCGCCGGGGCCGTCAAGGGGTGAGGAGGACATGACCGACACCGTGCTCGTCACCGGAGGCGCCGGGCGGGTGGCCACCCGGCTGCGGCCCTCGCTTCGTCCGGCATGGCGACTCAGACTCGCCGACACCCGTGAGCCCGAGACGCCGGCCGGGCCCGGCGAGGAGGTGTTCGTCGGGGACCTGTCGGATCCGGAAGTCGCCGCGCGGACGGTCGACGGCGTCGACGCGGTGATGCATCTGGCCGGAATCGCGTCGCCCGCGGCGCCCTGGGACCGGCTGCGGGTCGCCAACGTCGACCTGTCGGTCACGATGTTGGAGGCGGCCCTGCGAGCCGGGGTCCGCCGCGTGGTGTACGCCAGCTCGAACCACGCCGCCGGGCGGTACGACATAGAGGGACGTGTCCCGGTCACGGCCTTGTGGCCGGCCCGCCCCTGTTGCCTCTACGGCGCCTCCAAAGCCGCGGCAGAAGCGATCGGCAGCTTCTACGCCGACGCGCGGGGCCTCAGCGTCATCTGCCTGCGGCTGGGGTGGGCGTGCCCGCTGCCGCATCTTCCCCGGGCGCTTCGGCAGTGGATCAGCCCCGGCGACCTGGGACGGCTGGCGAACGCGGCGCTCACCACCGAACGCCACTTTGGAATCTACTATGGCATGTCGGATAACACGCGGGGACGCTGGGACCTCGCCGCCGCCCGCGACGAACTCGGATACATCCCGCTCGACGACGCCGAGGACCACGTCGACAACGTCGACTTCGACGCCCTCGATCCGTCGCCCTGTCAAGGGGCGGGGGAGGTGGCGTAGCGATGAGCGCGGCGCAGGCCGGCATGCGGCTTGGCGACTGGACGGATCGACTGCACGCGCCGATGCGCTGGGCCTGCCGGCTCGCCGCCGTGAACCTGCTGTGGATCGCCGGAACCGTTGCGGGACTGGTCGTCGCGGGCGTTTCGCCGTCGACGGTGTCGGCCTGCTACCTGCTGCGCGAATACCACCTGGGGCGCTCGCCGCGGCCGTGGCGCGACTTCTGGCGCGTGTGGCGCTCGGAGTTCGCCGGCGCCCAGGTGCGCCTGGGCGTGCCGCTGGCGACCGCGGTCGTGTTGCTGTTCTACGTCGCCGGCGTCGGGAGCACGGACGGACCGCTCGCCGAGGCGTTCGCGATCGCCCTGGCGGTGCTGACGGGTCTGTACATCGCGACGCTGGCGTTCCTGCCCGCCGTGCTGGCGCACTTCCTCGCCCCGGCCGCCGCGGTGTGGAAGCTGACGGCGCTGGCGGCGTGGCGGCGACCGTTCGCCGCCCTCGGCGCCGCCGGCGTCAACGCCGTCCTGGTGACCCTGATGGTCACGCTGCTGCCCGCGGCGCTGCCGCTCTTCGGCTTCAGCCTTCCGGCCTACATCGCTTGTCGAGTCGCGCATCGCGGCCTCGACCGCATCGTCGATTCGGCGCCGGGGGCGTTCACGCCGTCCTGCGAGGCCGACGATGAGTGACGTCGAACTCGCACTGGACAGCAGATCCTTTCTGGCCGAAGGTCCGTCGTGGGACGCGCGAACCCAGACGCTGCTGTGGACGGACATCCCCGCCTGCCGGTTCCACCGTTTCGACCCCGCCACCGGCCGGAACGTCGCCTACGCGACCGGCGGCAGGGTGGGGGCGGTGGTTCCGCGTGAGCACGGCGGCGTGCTGCTCGCCAGCGAGGACGCCTTCCTGATCTCCGACGACGCCGACACGTACTTCGACACGGCGGCGCGCATCGCTCCCGAGGACGCGAACATCCGCTTCAACGACGGCAAGTGCGACCCCGCCGGTCGCATGTGGGCCGGCACCCTCGGACTGGCGGGGCGCTGCGCCCTCTACCGCTTCACGTCGGGCGCGAAACCGACCACTCAGGTCACCGGCGTCGGCCTGTCCAACGGCTTGGGCTGGAGCCCCGACGAGGAGACGATGTACTACATCGACACTCCCACCGGCGGGGTGGACGCCTTCGACTTCTCGTCGGAATCCGGCGAGATCCGCAATCGCCGCCGCCTGGCGGATGTCCCCGACGGCCGTCCCGACGGCCTGTGCGTCGACGGCGACGGCGGAATCTGGGTCGCGATCGCCTTCGGTTGGGCGGTGCGTCGCTACACCCCCGACGGTCGGCTCGATCGCGTCATTCGCCTCCCGACGGCGCAGGTCACCAGCTGCGCGTTCGGCGGGCGGGATCTGCGGACCCTGTTCATCACGACCGGCATGAAGGGGCTCACCGGAGAGCAGCGCGACGAACAGCGCCTCGCGGGCGGAATCTTCGCCTGCACCCCCGGAGTCACCGGGCTCAACACCACGCCATTCAAGGGATAGTAGGAGGCAAACAGTCATGTGGACGCATCTGCCGTTGCGGGGTTTCGATCCGCTGGACGGCGCCGTGATACTCACGCCCGAACGCAACGAGCCGGGATACTGGTCCGGCTCCCCGGGCATCGTGCGCGAACCCGAGTCGGGACGCTTCATCCTCACCTATCGGCAGCGCAGGCCCCGCGGCGCCGACCGGGATCGCGGATGGCGATGCGCCGTGGCGGTGTCGGACGACGGCGAGAAGTTCACCGACGTGTGGTCGGTGGAAAAAGACGAACTCGACTCCCCGTCCATGGAGCGCTTCTGCCTGGCGCCCCTGGGGCGCGATCGGCATCGGCTCTACATTTCCTATGTGGATCCAAGCGACAATCGCTGGCGCGTCGACGCCCTGGCCGACGCCCCGCTCGACTCGCTTGACATCGCGACGGCCACCCCGGTGCTCACCGCCGCCGCCACCGGCACCGAAGGGGTCAAGGATCCCTATGTCATACAGGCCGGGCCGGTGACGTACCTGTTCGCCAGCTACGCGGAGGCCTCGCCCGGCCTCGGTGTTGAGGCGCACCAGTCCGCGGACATCTATAACGTCGGCGTCACCACGCATCCCACCGGCGTCGCCACCAGCCTCGACGGGCGCGATTTCACCTGGCACGGCAGTGCGCTGACTGTCGGCGACGGCTGGGATCGCTATCAGGCGCGCTTGAACAGCGTCGTGCCGCTGGCCGGTGGTTATGTCGGGTTCTACGACGGCTCGGCGAGCGCCGACGAGAACTATGAGGAGCGCTGCGGCATCGCCGTCTCCGGCGACCTGTGGTCGTGGCGCCGGCTGTCGCCCGACCGTCCCTGGGTGGTCAGCCCTCACGCCACCGGTTCGGTCCGTTATCTCGACGCGCTCTTGGCAGAGGGCGAATGGTGGCTGTACTACGAGCTGACCCGTCCCGACGGCGCCCACGAGCTGCGCCTGGCCCGGATACCCGACAGCCCGGCCTGAGCCGCGCGGCGCCGGGCGGTCACCGGGCGGGGTCGCCGGGCGGGCGGTTGAGAATGAGGTCGGCGGCACGGGCGATGACCTCGCCGCGGGTGCGGCCGGGGTGATCGGCGGCGAGGAAATCGCTGCCGATGGCCGTGCAGAAGGCAAGCAGGCTCCGGGCCTCGACCTCGTCGGGGTCCTCGCAGAACGTGCTGATCGCGTCGCGCAGCAGCTGCATGCGCCGGTTGTCCACCCGGCGCAGGCGCCCGGCGACGGCCGCGTCGCGGCGGGCCCAGTCGCGGACGGCCAGGTCGATGGGCAGCAGCCGGTCGCTGGAGAAGGTGAGCTGTCCGGCCAGTCTGACCTTGTCCAGCGCGTCGCCGCCCTCTCGCTCGATCCGGTCGAGGACGTCGTCGACGCTCTCCCGCTCCCAGGCGTCCAGCATCGCCTCCAGCAGCGCGCCGCGGTCGGCGAAGTACCCGTAGAACCCGCCCTTGGTCACCCCCAGCGCCTTGGCCAGCGCCTCGACCCGCACGGCGTCCACACCGCCGGCGGCCAGCGCCCGCAGCCCCTCCTCGACCCACCTCTCGCGCGGTGTGCGCAACGCGCCCATGATGTGCCCCACCTCACCTCTCCATCAGTTGTACGGAGCCGTATAACTGGTCTAGCCTCAACTTATACGCCATCGTATAACGTGAGAGGAGAGTTCAGATGATCAAGTGGGCTGGTTGGCTCATCGCGCTGTTCGGAGCCGCGCACACGCTTCTCGCCCTGACAGTGTTGGAGGCCGCGCGCCACGCCGGCGCCTGGTTCAGCGGGGCGCTGTGGGGGGAGGATCTCGCCGCGATGAGCCCGGCCAACAGCGCGTACTGGCTGAGCATCGGCAGCTTCGCTGTGCCGCTCACTGTGGTTGGTCTGACCGTGCTGTGGCTCGACCGCCGCGGCATCACGCCACCGCCGTTCATCGCATGGACGCTGGGGATCTGGACCGTGGTCGACGTGGTTGTCCTCGGGCCCACGCCCTCGCCGATCCTCCTGCTCGCGTGCGTCCTGCTGCTGGTCGGAGCCAGACGCGCCGCCCGCCGCGACGACCCCGCGCCAGTTACAAGCACGTGACCACGGCTCTTCAACGGTCCGGACGTCTGAGCACTCCGGACTACATAACCAACCGTCACGTCAACCCCCGAGGGAAGCCGGCAGTCGCCGGCCAGCAGTGCGGACAGCCGCTCCGCAACCAGGTTCGTGATCTTGTACTCGTCGTCGATGCTGCTGACCAGCGACGCCACATCCGCTATGAAAGTGTCCAAGGTCTCTGCTGGCATCGTGGCCCTCCTTAGTGCATCTCTACGAACTTGCGCATCGTGGCGAACACCCTTCCAATTTCCTCAGGTGATGCGCTGGCCTTCGGATGCTGCGTCGGCGGCACGCACGCTCAGCGGGCGGCGTGTGCCAAAGCACCTTGCCGGCTGCTGCCTGCGACCTTGGTCGCCTTCGCGCTTACCGGTTCTTGGCCGTGAAGGTCAGGTGCGTGACGCCGCTCGGGGTTGAGATCGCCTCGATGTCGTAGGTCTCCTCGAGTGACTCCAGGCCGTCCCAGACCCGGACCCCGCGACCGAGCACGATCGGAACCTGAACGAGGTGCATGTGATCGACCAGCCCTTCGGCAATAAAGTCGCGCACGACGGTGGGCCCGCCGCCGATCCGCACGTCGGCGCCATCGGCCGCCCCACGGGCCTGCTCGAGCGCTTCGCTCGGCGCGGCGTCGAGGAAGTGGAACGTGGTGCCGCCCTCCATCTCGATCGAGGGCCGCGGCCGGTGGGTGAGCACGAAGACCGGCGTGTGGAAGGGCGGGTTCGACCCCCACCAGCCCTTCCAGTCCGGATCGTCCTGCCAGCCGGGCGGGCCGAACTTTCCGGCGCCCATGATTTCGGCGCCGATGCCGAGCTCGTGGCGCTCCGCGAAGGCGTGGTCGGCGCCGACGGTCCCGCCGGACTTTGCCCAGAACCGGGTGGCGAACATCCATTCGTGGAGCCGCTCGCCGGCGTGGCCGAAGGGGGCTTCGGCGGACTGGGGCTCGCCGGTGGCGAAGCCGTCGAGCGAGATGGCCAGGTTGTGAATGCGGACCTCGGACATTGGAATGATCCTTTCGACGAGTTGCCTGTCAGACATCAGCATGGATCATCAAACTTCTGTCATCACCGCCTAGCCGCGACTCGCCCCCGTTCACGTCGCAGCAGGGATCACGGCCCGGGGCCCCACCAGGACATATACACGCCCGCTCAGCTCGCGTGTGCAGCTGGAACACCCACCGTCCCCGCTGACATTGAGAGCCGAAATTGAGACAGAGCCAAGGATCTTATTTTGCCGTCGTGGCGGGGATCGCCGCAGTGGCCAGCTGCGTGGCGTGCACGGCCGGTGTCTGCCAGGACGCAATCGGGGCGTCTTCGCGGGTGGCCGGGACGCCAGGCTGCAGGCGGGATCGCGTCGATGAGCGGGATGGCTTGCGTGACGTCGGGGACATTGCCGCCGGTGGTGATCACCACCAAGGGTGTTCCATTGCCGTCACAAGCGACATGGTGCTTCGAGCCCGGCCGGGATCGGTCGACCGGCGACGGTCCTACACTATCGCCCCCCTTTTTTTGGACCTGATATGTCCTCCGTCGATGCATACTCTTGACCCGTCCAGTTCCCCGGCGGCGTTCAACTGCACCAGAAGAAGCCGGTGCAGGGCGTCAAAGGTTCCGGCTCCCGTTGCTGTCCGGGGATGGTGGAGGAGCGCAGCATGTCGGTGGCGGCCTTCACGTCGCCGACCAAGCTGGTCAACGAGCTGATCGAGGCATCCGACGACAAGCAGCTCGGCAAGACGATCGCCCGTTACGGGAGACCTTCACCGACCACCGATCGGACAGCTCAGGGGGTGAAGGACGAGACCGTGGCCTCGCCCTTCACTGGTCCGCTGGTCGAAGCCGTTGTCAGCGACGTGCGCCAGATTGGGTCCCGCGAACGTCATCCGCATGGAGGTCGGATTCAACCGCTCAACCCGGCTGACTCTGACATCGAACATGCGAATCGGCTAACCATCAATGACTTTCTCTTTGGGGAGGCCGGGAGGCCAACCTAAACAACACTTTTCCTACGATGTACGGCTATCGCCGCCCCGAGGGCGAGGGCGGCGTACCCGCAAGTCACGGTCAAACCTGCCCATGGCGGGAGCGGATAATAGCCCCCGAGCAGTGACTGGCTGACATCCACATGCGCGAACGTGGGAACGCTCTGCGTGATCGCGAACCCGGCGGCAGGGGTGATCATCAGCAGCCATGGCGCCAGCCCCGCGATCGCCAGCAGGTAGGGCACGACGACCAGCGCGGTGGCCAGCCCGATGGCAACGATGCTCCGCTTGACCAGCGCGGCGAGGCCCAGAGCCAGCACGGCGGCGGCCGCAGTGAGCACCGCGTAGCCGACGATCACCCGGAGTTCGGTACCCAGGGTGATCGGCTGAACCGGATTCTGATTGGCACGCAACATCGCCAGGCCGACAGGGACCACGATCCCCGAGGCCACCAGTCCAGCCGCGAACGCGACCGCGCCGACCACCGCGGCCTTGGCCGCCAGCCGCCGCGCTGGATGTGGCTCGGCCGACAGGCTGGTCCCGATCAGCAGCCCGCGCCGGTGTCCCGCGGTGAAGAACGTCACCGCCACCACGAGCACCGGGATCAGCCCCGCGCCCCCGCCGATCAGCATCAGGTCGGCGCGCAGACCGCCCTCCATCGTGGCCGGCCCGATATCACCGTTCCCGGTCACGACGAGCTTGTCGTCGGACTCGACGACCCAGCCCGGGTGATGCGGGGTCCTGCCGTCGGACTCCATGGCGACGCCGACGTCGTCGCGGCGCCACGAACCGTCCGCGCCCTGCAGCGTGATCTGGTCGAAGGTGGCAGTGACCTGGGCGAAGGCTTCCGCCGTGTCCCACAACGCGCCTGGCGAGGTGGCGAACAGCCCAATCTCGACCGTCTCCGGCAGCCCGGTCAGCTCGACCGTGCTGACCTCGGTCCACGTCGTGCCGTCGTCTGACTCGTAGCCGCTGATGGTGTCGCCCGACCTGGTCAGCCGAAGCCACTGCGGGCCATTGTGAGGACCACCAGCCACGTCGTGGATGTAGTTGTGCTGCATCCGCACGCCGTGATCTCCGGTGAGCATGGTCGCCGCGTAGGGTGATCCCTGGCGGGTGCTCTCCTTGATGATGAGCCCGGCCTTCGCCCACGGCACCACCCCCTCCGTGATGTTGCGCCCGCCGGGTACGGCGTCCGGCTGCCGGATCTGCCCGGTCATGTCCGACACTCGGGCGGTGATACTGCCGTTCCCCGTGAGCGGCTGGTGCACGAAGTAGTACTTGTCGCTGACCGCCGTGCCATCGGGCCCCAGCAAAGGCGCGGGGCAGGGGCCCTCGCCCTTGCCGGTCACGCAAGTGCTGTGGACGCCCCCGGCGATCAGCAGTCCGAGCGACACGGTGACCAGCACGGAGGCCGCCATGGCGAGCACCCAGCGGCGCGCGGTGCGGAACTTGGTCCACTCCGCGCGCAGCACCTGGGGGAAGCCGTCCTGCCCGGCTCGTTGGCTGGATCGGTGAGAAATGAATGGGTTCATGCCGACGGTTATACGCAGCACCCGGTCTCAGCAGGGTCGCAGCGATTGCGACCTTGCTGAGACCGGGGATCTGGCATCGTGGAGACATGGCACCTGAACCCGGCCGCCCCGCCCGCACGACGGCCGACGGTGAGCGGCGGTGAGGGTCCTGGTCGTCGAGGACTTCGAGGTCCTCGCCCGCTCCATCGGAACCGGGCTGCGCCGCGAGGGCATGGCCGTCGACGTCGTCTTGGACGGAACCGCCGCCTTCGACCGCCTGGTCGCCACCCGTTACGACGTGGTGATCCTCGACCGCGATCTGCCCGGCGTCCACGGAGACGAGATCTGCCGGCGACTCGCCCACGGCCGCTGCGAGACCCGTGTACTGATGCTCACTGCCTCCGACACGATCGAAGACCGCGTCGACGGGCTCAGCCTCGGCGCCGACGACTACCTGCCCAAGCCGTTCGCGTTCGCCGAACTGGTCGCCCGCGTCCGTGCCCTGGCTCGCCGCGCCACCCCGCCGCTGCCGCCCACCCTGACATGCGGGGACATCACCCTCGATCCGGCCCGCCGCACCGCGTTCCGGGCCGGCCGGCGCCTTGACCTGAGCCCCAGGGAGTTCGCCCTGCTCGAATGCCTGCTCGCCGTACCCGGCCTGGTCATCTCCGCCGAGGAACTGCTCGAACGCGTCTGGGACGAGGCCGCCGACCCCTTCAGCAGTGCCGTCAAGCACACCATGCACCGGTTGCGGGCCAAGCTCGGCGACCCTCCCGTGATCGAGACCATCCGCGAAGGCGGCTACCGCATCGGACCGTCATGACCTCCAAGCAGCTCGCCAGAAGGTCCTTGCGGGCGCGGCTCGCGCTCGCCTACGCGGCGGGCATCTACGCCGCCGGGGTCCTCGTGGTCGTACTCATCGACGTTCCGCTCGCCGGCGTCCAGTCGGCGACACCCAAGGGCGACCCCGCGCCGAGCACGATCACCGAAACCGGGGACGGGATCGGCCTGCCCCAACTCCTCGCGGGATCCGCCGTCGCCCTGGTCATTCTGATTCCCGTTGCCCTGGCTCTCGGCTGGTTCGTCGCCGGCCGGTTCCTGCAGCCGTTGCGGGCCATCACCGCCACCGCCAAAATCATCTCCGCCGGCGACCTCCACCAGCGCCTCGACCTCGGCGAGCCCACGAATGAGCTGACCGAACTCGGCCACACCGTCGACGATCTGTTCGCCCGCCTTCAAGCCTCCTTCGACGCCCAACGCCACTTCGTCGCCAACGCCTCCCACGAGCTGCGAACCCCCCTCGCGGGCCTGCGCACCCTTCTCGAAGTCGCCCTCGCCGACCCCGATGCCGATGCCGAGACGCTGCGGGCGGTCTGCCAAGAAGCCCTCGCCCTCGGCGGGCACCAGGAACGGCTCGTCAAGGCACTGCTCGCCCTGGCCACCAGCGAGCGCGGCGTCACCCGCTGGGACACCCTCGACCTCGCCCAAGTCGTCGAAGGAGTGCTCGCCTCTCGCCGCGGCCAAGCAACGGAGAGAAGCATCGACCTCGCCGAACACCTAACACCCGCGCTGACAGCCGGGGACCCGAAACTGATCGAAAGCCTCGTCGCCAACCTCATCGACAACGCCATCCGCCACAACCACGCAGGCGGGCACGTAACGATCACCACTCAGAGCTCAAGCACGCAGGTGACCCTTACAGTCGCCAACAGCGGGCCAGCCATCCCCGACAATCAGATCCAGCGCCTGTTTCAACCCTTCCAGAAACTGGCGCCTGATCGTCACGGCCGCCGCGACGGCTACGGTCTCGGCCTCGCCATCGTCAATGCCGTCACCCAAGCTCACCACGCTACCCTCACTCCCGGCGCACGCCCCGAAGGCGGCCTGTCCATCACCGTCCAGTTCGCGCACGCATCTCAGTGAAACCTCCAACATCAACAGGGCGGCTACGCCGGGGACTGTCCGATAAACGGCGGATCCGCCTTGGCATCAGTTAGGTCGTGCTCGGTGTGATGCGGTCTTCGAAGATGATGGCGAAGTCGTTGAGCGCTGGTTTCCACCTCATCGCCCATCGTGCCTTGCCTCTCCCGGCCACGTCTTTTACGACCGCACCGAACTCGGTCGACAACTCCTTCAGTGACGTGCACTTGACGCCCCCACGTCAGCCGACCAAGTCTGTCTTCGGCCGGACCACGCAGAACTCGTTGCCCTCGGGATCGGCCAGCACCGTCCAAGACTCCTCGCCGGTTTGTCCTACGTCGACTTTCCGGGCGCCCAGGCTGAGGATGCGCTCGATCTCGGCGTCGCGGTCGTCCCAACTTTCCGGATTCAGATCGAGGTGAAGCCGGTTCTTCGCCGACTTGTGATCGGTCACGGGCATGAAGCACATGCCGATCGGCGCGTTGAGGTCCGGTCCGATCACGACTTCGCGCTCGCGCTCGGACAGAATGTTCCAGTTCAACACCTGCGCCCAAAACCGCGCCAGCCGCGGAAGGTCGTGAGTGTCGACGACAATGTGGTGCATCGCTACGCTCATCCCGCCAGCGTATGCGGTTAGAGGTCGTCGCCGGCGGAGGAGAGGTCGAAGCTCTTGTTGACCAGCGGGAAGTCGGGGACGACGGCGCCGCGCCGGCCTTCGACGATGCCCACGCCCGGGCGGCCGGGGCTCAAACGGGGTCACCGGTGGTCAGCGGCCGGTCGTGCTTTCGCGGATCGCCAGTTCGTGGCCGGCGTAGAGCTCGCGTGGCGGGGCGCCTTGGTCTCCGGTCAGTCGTTGGGCGAGCAGGTCGACCGCCAGGTGGGCGATGCGGGCCTTGTCCGGGCGAACCGTGGTCAGGGTCGGCATGGAGAACCGGCCGTCTTCGATGTCGTCAAAGCCGACCAGGGCGACGTCCTCGGGCACCCGGACTCCACGGTGGAGCAAGGTGCGCAACGCTCCCAGGGCCAGCAGGTCGTTGAAGCAGAACACCGCGTCGGGCGGCTCGTCGAGCTCCAGCAGTCGCTGCATCGCCGAAGCGCCGTCGGCGCGGTGATAGTCGGCGGCTTGGCGCACCAGGGACGGCTCCACGGCCAGTCCGGCGTGACGCAACGCCTGCCGGTAGCCGCGCAATCGGAGCCGGGCTGTGACGCCGGCCGGGGTGCGCTGCGCGCCGATCGCGGCGATGCGCCGCCGCCCCAGTTCCACCAGATGCGTGGTGGCCTGGCGGGCGGCCGAGACATTGTCCACCAGGACATGGTCGGCGACCAGGGGTTCGGCGGCATCGCCGCCGACGCGTTCGCCCAGCAGCACCATCGGGGTGGTGTCGGTGCGTTCGGCCAAGTCGCCGGCGGTCAACGCCAGCGGGCTGAAGATGAGGCCGTCAATGAGCTCCCGGCGAATTCCGGAGGTGACCACCCGCTCGCGCTCGCGTGACCCGTCAGTATGATCTATCAGGACCGTCCAGTTGCGATCTTCGGCCTCGGCTACCACATACCGCGCCAGCTCTGCGAAGTAGGGGACGTCCAGTTCGGGCACCGCCAGGGCGATCACACCGGATCTGGCGGCGCGAAGGCTGCGGGCGGACAGGTTCGGACGGTAGTTGAGCTCGCCGATGGCCTGCTCGACGCGTCTTCGGGTCTCCGGGCGGACGTGCGGATGTCCATTGACCACATTGGATACGGTCTTGATTGACACTCCGGCCAGCTGAGCGACGTCCTTCAGCCGTGTCTGCACATCTCACCCCCCCTGGCCGCCTGGTTCGCGGTACATCGTCGCACGCGCCGACAGCGAGTACATAGCGGTTTCGTCGCGACGAAACAACACCGCCAGTAGCGCCGAGAATACCGATCTTGGTATTTACAACGTTGTAAATCTGGCGTAGAAAGTACCTCACAGAGGTCCCGGCAGACAGTCCAGGAGGTCCCGCGTGAACAGTGTCCGACATGAGGCCGCGGTCGTGCTCGACCCGACGTGCCAGGTCGCCGACGTCAATCGCCGGTTGTTCGGCTCATTCGTCGAGCACATGGGACGGTGTGTGTACGACGGGATCTACGAACCCGGCCACCCTGCCGCGGACGAGCGCGGCCTGCGCACCGACGTGCTGGAGCTGGTCCGCGAGCTCGGCGTGAGCGTCGTGCGGTATCCGGGCGGCAACTTCGTGTCCAGCTACCGGTGGGAGGACGGCATCGGCCCGGCGGGGAACCGGCCGCGTCGACTTAACCTCGCCTGGCGGTGCCTGGAGACCAACGAGTTCGGGCTCGGCGAATTCATGTCCTGGGCCGCTTCGGCAGGCGTCGAACCCATGATGACCGTCAACCTTGGCACGCGCGGCGTCCAGGAAGCCTGCGACATGCTGGAGTACTGCAACCACCCCGGCGGCACCCACCTGTCGGACCTGCGTCGCAAGCACGGCGCCGAGCAGCCGTACGGCATCAGACTGTGGTGCCTTGGCAATGAGATGGACGGCCCCTGGCAGGTGGGTCAGAAGACGCCGCGCGAGTACGGACGCATCGCCGCCGAGACCGCCAAGGCGATGCGGATCATCGATCCGTCCGTCGAGTTGATCGCGGCCGGCAGCTCCAACTCGGACATGCCGACCTTCGGCGAATGGGAGGCCACCCTCCTTGAGCACGCCTACGACCAGGTCGACTACGTCTCGCTGCACCACTACTTTGACCCCGAGGCCACCGACCTTCCCGGCTTCCTGGCCTCGGGTGTGGTGATGGACCGCTTCATCTCCGAGGTGGTGTCTACTTGCGACCATATTGGCGCGAAACTGCGCAACCGCAAGCGGATCGAGCTCAGCTTCGACGAATGGAACGTCTGGCGCCAGAGGCGGTTCACCGAACCGGGTGACCGGGACTGGATCGAGTCGCCGGCGTTGATCGAGGACGACTACGACGTCGCCGACGCGGTGGTGGTCGGCGATCTGCTGCTCACCCTGCTGCGGCACGCCGACCGGGTCGCGATCGCCAACCAGGCCCAGTTGGTCAACGTCATCGCTCCGATCAGGACACTTGCTGACGGCCCGGCGTGGCGACAGACCATCTTCCACCCCTTTGCGCTGACCTCCCGATTGGCGCGCGGCGTGGTGCTGCGCACCGAGGTACGTGGTCCGGTCTACGACGCCGGGCGACACGGCGAGGCGCCTGTAGTTGCCGCCGTCGCCACCCACGACGCCTCGAACGGACAGACGGTCCTGTTCGCGGTCAACCGGAGCCAGCGGCCGCTCAACCTGCGTATCGACCTGCGAGCCCTGAACGGCGCCGAACTCGTCGACCACACCGTGATCGCCGACGAGGACCCGTCGGCGATCAACACCGCCGACCAGCCCGACCGAGTTCGTCCGCGAACGATCAATCAATCCCCTGTGGATGGCGGTTGCTGCGACGTGCGGCTGCCCGCGGTGTCCTGGAACGCGTTGCGCTTCGCAACCGGCGACGAAGGGGACTGACCAGAAACCCACCTTTGACGAGAGAAGGCGAAAGAACCATGGAGTTCTCCACACTCGGCCCGCTGTCCCGACGCACCCTGTTCAGTCTCGCCGCCGGCTCCGGCGCCGGCCTGGCGCTGTCCGCGTGCGGCGGCGGCCCGGGTGAAACCGAGGACAGCAGCCAGGGCGGCACGACGTACACCGGACCAAAGGTCGACCTGGACTTCTGGAACGGCTTCACCGGAGGCGACGGACCGGTCATGAAACAACTGGTCAAGGACTTCAACGCCGAACACGACAACATCAAGGTCACTATGACCACGTACAAGTGGGAGTCGTACTACGAGAAGGTGCCGGCGGCCGTCGCCAGCGGCAATGCGCCCGATGTCGGCATCATGCACGTCGACAGTCTGGCGACCAACGCCGCGCGCGGCGTGATCATCCCGCTCGACGACGTCGCCGAGGCTCTGGGTATGACCAAAACGGACTTTGCTGCTCCAGTGTGGCACGCCGGAGAGTACAAGGAGCAGCGGTACGGCATCCCGCTCGACATGCATCCGTTGGGTTGCTTCTACAACAAGAAGGTCATGGATCACGCGGGGCTCGACCCGGACAAGCCCCCGGCCACCGCCGACGAGTACGCCGATGCCCTGGCCGCCTTGAAGAAGGACGAGGTCGAGGGCATGTGGATGACCCCGTTCCCGTTCACCGGCTCACAGACCTTCCAGTCTCTGCTGTGGCAGTTCGGCGGCGACCTGCTCAACTCCGACGCCACACAGCCGGCCTTCGCCGAGGAAGGCGGCGCCAAGGCGCTGTCGTGGATGGTCGATCTGATCAAGGAAGGCCACAGCCCCGAAAACGTCGGCCAGGACGCCGACGCCGTCGCCTTCCAAAACGACAAGACGGCGTTCAACTGGAACGGCATCTGGCAGGTCAACGTGCTCATGGAGGTCGAGGGCCTGGAGTGGGGCGTGGCCCCGGTTCCGCAGATCGGCGACCAGAAGGCTGTTTGGGCCGGGTCGCACAATTTCATACTGCTTAAGCAGCGCACGCCCGACTCCAACAAGCAGGCCGCCTCCAAGGTCTTCGTGAACTGGATCAGCGGCAAGTCGGCGGAGTGGGCCAAGGGCGGCCAGGTGCCGGCTCGCACCAGCGTCCGAGAGTCTGACGAGTTCGCCGCGCTGGAGGAGCAGTCCACATTGGCTGTTCAGGTGGAAGACATGCGGTTCCCGCCGCCGCTGCCGGGAATCGGCGACATAATGCCGCATATCGAGACCGCCGTCAACGAGGCCGTGCTGTTGAAGAAGGAACCGGCCCAGGCGCTGGCCGACGCCGCCGAGAAGGCGGCCAAGGCCCTTGAGGAGAACCGCGAGAAGTATGGCTAGCAGCATGCCGCGCGCCCGCTCCCGCCACACTGAGTGGTTCACGCCGTACCTGTTCCTGGGGCCGTACCTGATCCTGTTCGGCACCTTCGTGCTGGCCCCGATCTGCTATGGCCTATGGATCAGCCTGCACGAGTGGGACTACATGCTGCCCAACAAACCGTGGGCCGGCCTGTCCAACTACGCGGATCTGCTCGACCCCGGCTCGCTGGTCTTCGGCGACTTCTGGAGCAGCATCAAGGCGACCGCCGTCTTCACGGTCGCCAGTGTGCCGTTCCTGGTGGTGATTCCGCTGGGAATCGCGCTGCTGCTGCACCGGAAGTTCCCAGGCCGCAACCTGTTCCGCGCTCTGTACTTCACGCCGTACGTGCTGGGAGTGGCCGTGGTAGGTCTACTGTGGCGCTATCTGCTCGACCCGGACGTGGGAGCGATCAACTATCTGATGGGACTGGTCGGGCTGCCGGAGGACACCGCCTGGGTCAACAGCCTGCCCTGGGCGTGGATCGGTCTGGTGGCCATGACGGTGTGGTGGACGCTGGGCTTCAACGCCGTGATCTATCTGGCCGGACTTCAGGACATCCCACCGCGGTTGCACGAAGCGGCGTCGATCGACGGCGCCGGTGACTGGCGGCGGCTCTGGCACGTCACGCTGCCGGGCCTGCGGCCGGTCACCGCGTTCGTCGTGACCATTACGATCCTCGCCTCCGCCAACATGTTCGGGCAATCCTATCTGGTCACGAACGGTTCGCCCGGCAATGAGACCCGCACCGCCATCATGTACATCGCCGAGGAGGGCCTGCGAGGGTACAAGATGGGCAACGCGGCGGCCATGGGTTTCGTCCTGGCGCTGATGCTTGCGGCGATCAGTGTTCTGAATTTCCGGCTCATGAGGTACAAGGACTGATCGCCTATGGCCACCACGACCGTCACGTCGTCCCGCCGCCGCAAAGGCCCGAGCATCGGCTGGTACACGATCCTCATCGGCCTGTCTCTGGTGTTCGTCGCACCACTGGTGTGGATGTTCCTGACCTCCGTCAAAGGGCGCAACGAGGCGCTGCGGATGCCGCCGACCCTGTTGCCTGAACAATTGTCCGGCAAGGGCTACAGCACCATCCTGGGCGGCGACTCTCAGGCGCCGATCCTGACCTGGTTCGTCAACAGCATGCTGGCCGCAGTCGGGCACACCGTCCTGGTACTGGTCGTGGCCTCGTGCGCCGCCTACGCCCTGGCTCGGATGGAGTTTCCCGGACGGCGCCTGATGTTCGGCACGATCGTCAGCACGCTGTTCATCCCCAGTTTCGTGCTGCTGATACCCAACTACCTGATCGTCGACTCGCTCGGCTGGATCGACAGCCTGTGGGCGCTGGCGGTACCGGGCGCCGCCGGAGCCTTCGGGGTGTTCTTCCTGCGGCAGTTCTTCATGTCGCTGCCGCCTGACTTGGAGGAGGCGGCGCTGCTGGACGGCGCCGGCCACCTCCAGATCTTCCTGCGAATCGTGTTGCCGCTGTCCAAACCGGCCCTGGCTACCCTGGCGGTGCTGTCGTTCCTGTCCAACTGGAACGACTTCGTCTGGCCGGTCTACGTCATGTTCAGTCCCGAGAATATGACCCTGCCGCCAGGACTAGCCACTTTGCAGGGCGCCTACATCGCCGACTACCCGGTGGCGATGGCCGGCGCGGTGATCACCAGCATCCCGGTCCTGGCGCTGTTCCTGTTCACCCAGCGCTATGTCATCGAGGGCGTGTCACGCAGTGGCCTCAAAGGCTGAACCCCGAGGACCGTTCGACGAGTGCGAGGCATGATGTATCCGAAATGGATAATTGGGCTGGTCGTTCTGGTGCTGGCGGCGGCCTCGGCCTGTAGCCGGTCACCGGGCGCCGGACCCGACGCCGAGGAGTCCTCCTCGCAGGGAGAGCAGATGAAATTCACCAATCCGGTGTACGACGCCAACTTCCCGGATCCGGGCGTGCTCAAGGTGGACGACACGTACTACGCCTACGGCACCAATGACGGCGTACACAACGTCCCGTTGCTGGCCTCCGCCGACCTGGTGCATTGGAAGCGGAAGGGTGACGTGCTGCCCAGCCTCGGATCGTGGGCGACGCCCGGCTTCACCTGGGCGCCGGAGGTGCTGCGGACCGAGGCGGGCGGCTACGTCCTGTACTACACCGCCAGGTCGACCGACACGGAACTGCAGTGCGTGGGGGCGGCGGTGGCGGACTCGCCGCATGGTCCGTTCGAGGACACATCGGAGGGACCGCTGATCTGCCAGACCGATGAGGGCGGGTCCATTGACGCCAGCCCGTTCCTCGACTCCGACGGCAAGGTCTACCTGCACTGGAAGAACGACGGCAACAGCAAGGGCGAGGCCACCCACCTGTACGGCCAGCGGCTGAGCGACGACGGGCTCGAGTTGACCGGGGAGCCGGTCCGGCTGCTCGCCAATCGCTCCGAGACCTGGCACGGACACGTGATCGAGGCCCCGCAGATGCGGGCGCACGACAGCAAGCTGTACCTGTTCTACTCGGCCAACGCCTATGACTCCGACGCCTACTCCGTCGGGTACGCGCAATGCGACGGTCCGCTGGGCCCGTGCCGGGACGCCCAGGAGAACCCGATCCTCTCCAGCGGCCCCGGCGCGGCCGGACCAGGCCACTGTTCCATAGTGACCGGATCCGACGGCGAGAGCACCTGGTTGCTCTACCACGCCTGGCCACCGGACGCCGTCGGATCGGACACGCCGGGCCGGGCGCTGTGGCTGGACCGGATCGACTGGGTCGACGGCAAACCGTTCGTCGACGGCCCCACCGACAAGGAGCAACCGGCGCCGTGACGGATCCCGGAGCCGACAGCGCCTCGACGGGTGGCAGGCGGGACGCCCGCATCGCCGGATAGAACCCGGCGAAGAGGGAGCGCGAGGGAGGCGAAACCCCCTCGCACGGAGAGCGAAGCGCGCCAGAAATGACGAGAGCGCAGCGGCCTTCCGTTAGGAAGGCGCACCGCGCCCGCGATCTCTTGGCGGTGCTTGATGTGGGCGGCCGGAGGCTGACGCCGTTTGCCCGAACTGGGCTTGTTCTCATGCTCACTGCTTCGTGAGCATGAGAACAATCCTCCCCAG
>JBOGDN010000401.1:0-9708 GCA_050742995.1 Stackebrandtia sp.
CTGGTGCACCGCGCGGCGCTGCCCCGCGGAACCAGGGCGCTGCTCGTCGACGACTGGTCGGAGTCGGGCTCCACCGTGCTTGGCGTGAAGGCCCTCGTCGACGCCGCCGAGGCCGAGCTGACCGCCGTGTCGTTCCTCGTCGACAGTCTGACCGACGACGCCCGCGCGACTCTGAGCCGCGGCAAAGTCGCCGTGCACGCGCTGACGACCGCGGCCGCCCTGCCGCAGGCGGCCTGACGGCCACGTCGCGAGGTGCGTAAATAGCGCCCGGCGACGACCGGTGGTGGTGTGATGGGTCGGTCGCCGCCGGGCTGGGTGCGGTGGTTAAAGCTGTAGTCGCGTCACTCCCGTGCGCAGTCGATTCTAAGCGAAAGCGCGGCCCGCGATTAGTCGAGTCCGGGAATCCGCGGGCCGGCTTCACGCTGTCGTTCCAGCCAGTTCTCCACGTCCTCGGCCGCGCGCGGCAGGCCGTCGGAGAGGTTGCGGCAGCCGTCGCCGGTGACGAGGACGTCGTCCTCGATGCGCACGCCGACGCCGCGCAGCTCCTCGGGGACCAGCTCGTCGTCGTCCTGGAAGTACAGCCCCGGTTCGACGGTGAGCACGTGGCCGGCGTCCAGCTGCCCCTGCCAGTACTGCTCGGTGCGAGCGGCGGCGCAGTCGTGGACGTCGATGCCGAGCATGTGGCCGAAGCCGTGCAGGGTCCAGCGCCGGTACACCAGCGAGTCCTCGCTCATGGCCTCGTCCGCGCTCACCGGCAGGATGCCCATGTCGGAAAGGCCCTCGGCCAGCACGCGCATGCAGGTCTCGTGGATGTGCTTGTACTCGACGCCGGGCTTGATCGCGTCCATCCCGGCCTGCTGCGAGCTGTGCACCAGGTCGTAGATCTGCCGCTGCAGGGGAGTGAAGCGCCCGGACACCGGCAGGGTGCGGGTGACGTCGGCGGTGTAGAGGTGGCGGTTCTCGACGCCCATGTCCATCAGGATCAGCTCGCCGGGCGCCGTGACGCCGTCGTTGACGATCCAGTGGAGCGTGGTGGCGTGCGAGCCCGCGCCGACGATGGAGTCGTAGCCGACGCCGTTGCCCTCCAGGCGTGACCGCAGGGCGAAGACGCCCTCGATCAGCCGCTCGGGGACCGGCCCGTTCGCGGGGATCACCCGCGCGACGTCTTCGAAGCCGCGGACGGTGGCGTCGACGGCGTCTTGCAGCTGCGCCAGCTCCCACTCGTCCTTGACTAGGCGCAGCTCCGACAAGACCGCGGCCAGCTCCCGGTCGCGTGTCATCTCAAGCGTGCCGTCTTCCTTCTCCGTCGGCTCCTCGGCGGCGATCGCCTTGTCCACCGCGGCGTCGAACCCGCGCCGCACGCGCGCCTTGTCGCGTTCGAACCCGGAAAGGCTCTCCTCGAACTCGGCCAGGTCGCGGCATTCCACGCCGAGCAGAGCCGAGGTCTCGTCCAGCCCGTAACGCCGGCCGACCCACAGCTCGCCGTACTGGGCGCTGCGGAAGAACTCGTCGGATTCCTTGGACTTTCGCGGACGGCGGTACAGCACCGCGTCGTGGCCGCCCTGGGTCGGCCGCAGCACCAAGACCCCCTCGGGGTCGTAGTCGCCGGTCAGCCAGGCGTAGTCGCTGCCGGCGCGAAACCGGAAGAACGTGTCGTTGGCGCGGACCTTCTCATGTCCCGTCGGGATGATCAACGTCTCGCCCGGAAACGCCCGCGACAGCGCGTCGCGACGCCGGGCATGATGCGCCGCCTGCGGCAGGCTCGTCAGGCCGGTCAGGTCGGAAGACCCCCACCCGGTCCGCATGAACTCGAGAAACTTCTCGGGAAACTTCGGGTCGTGGCTGCGCTCGCCGGACTTGGGGGCTCCGGTTTCGGCCGGTTTCTTGTCGGACATGTGTAAGGCCTTCCCAGATTCGTCGGTGTCGCTGCATCGACCGTATCGCCGTCGTGTTCTCGACGTGCGTCCTCTGCCTGGGACGTGAAGCACACGGCCGGCCGATCAGCCGCTTTTGCGGGACCAGTAACCGGCGAGCAACGATCCGGAGATGTTGTGCCACACGGAGAACACGGCCGCCGGAAGCGCGGCGGCGGGGTTGAAATGCGCGGTGGCAAGCGCGGCCGCCAGTCCCGAGTTCTGCATCCCGACTTCGACGCTGAGGGCGCGACGTCCCGAACGACCCAGTCGGCACGCCCGGGCCGCGGCGTATCCCAGCGCCAGGCCGAGCAGGTTGTGTGCTGCCACCGCGGCCACCAGGATCAGTCCCGCCGAGGCCAGGGTCGGCGCGCTGGCCGCGACCACCGCCATGATCACCGCGGTGATTCCGGCCACCGAGATCAGCGGCAGCACGTCCAGGAGCCGCTCGATCAGGCCCGGCGCGAACCTGCGCAGCAGCAGGCCGGCCGCCACCGGCGCCAGCACGATCTGCACGATGGACACGAACAGATCGCCGGCGTCGACCGGCAGAAACTCCCCGGCGAAGGTGAGCACCAGCAGCGGTGTCAGCACCGGGGCAAGCAGGGTTGACACCGACGTCATGGCCACCGACAGCGCCGTGTCCCCGCGGGAGAGGTACACGATCACGTTGGACGCGGTGCCGCCCGGAGACGCGCCCACCAGGACCATCCCGACGGCCAACATCGCGGAAAGACCCAGCAGGTGCGCCAGACCGTAACCCAGCAGCGGCATGACCGCGTACTGGACGGCCACGCCAAGCAGCACCGGCCAGGGGCGCTTGGCGATGATCACGAAGTCGGACGACCGCAGGGTCATGCCCATTCCGAGCATGATCACGGCAAGCAGCCACGGGGTGGCGACCACAGCGGGGGCGAAGGCTCCCGGAAACGCCAGCGCCACGGCCGCGGCGGCCAGCACGATCACGGCGAACCACCGACCGGTGAACGCGGCGACGGGCTTGACGAAGGACATGGGCGCCTTCCTTGACGAGCCGGACCGGGCCGAGATCACGCCACTGTACTGGCGAGCCTGTGCGCCAGGGCCGCCGAACTCCCCGGATGCGGGGTGCGAACATGTATGCCATGTGCGGATTGCTGACCTTCATCAGTGCGAACGCGACGGCTCAGGAGCGCCGCGCGCAGCTCGCCGAGTCCAACGAGCGGCTGCATCACCGCGGCCCGGACGAGACCGGTGTTGAGGTCGTCGACGACGACGTCGTCATCGCGCACAAACGGCTCTCGATCATCGA
This sequence comes from Stackebrandtia sp., assembly GCA_050742995.1. Classification (GTDB taxonomy): domain Bacteria; phylum Actinomycetota; class Actinomycetes; order Mycobacteriales; family Micromonosporaceae; genus Stackebrandtia. The sequence continues at coordinate 3,205 of JBOGDN010000401.1, forward strand.
CGTGGAGTCCTCGCACCAGCCGATGTGGTATGCCGAGGGTCGCTATGTCATGACCTACAACGGCGAGATCTACAACTACAAGGAGCTGCGCGCCGAGCTGATCGAAAAGCACGGCGCGACCTTCGCCACCGACGGCGACGGCGAGGTCGTCCTGGCCGGATACCACCACTGGGGCACGGCCGTGGCCTCCCGGCTGCGCGGCATGTTCGCCTTCGTGCTGTGGGACCGCCAGGCGCGCAAGGGCTACGGCGCCCGCGACCCCTTCGGCATCAAGCCGATGTTCCACATGCACAACCCCGAGGGGCTGTACTTCTCGAGCGAGAAGAAGTCCCTGATGCCGTTCACCGACCCCAAGGACCTCGACGAGGAGAACCTCTCCCACTACTTGACGCTGCAGTATCCGCCCGAGCCGGGCAGCATGCACCGCGCCGTCGCCCGCATCGGCGCCGGGCACTACGTCGAGTTCACCGGCGGCGGTCCCGTCACCGCCACCCGCTATTTCAACCCGGACTTCCAGCCGCGTCCGGTCGACGACCCGCAGCGCCTCTACGACGAGATCCTCGACACGCTGCGCGAGTCGGTGCGCATGCACATGCGCGCCGACGTGCCCGTGGGAGCGTTCCTGTCCAGCGGCATCGACTCCACCGGCGTCGTCGCGCTGGCCCGCGAGTTCAACCCGGACATCCTCAGCTTCACCATGGGCTTCGACGTCCCCGGCCACTACAACGAGCTGGACGTGGCGCTCGAGTCGGCCGAGCACCTCGGCGTGAAGGCCATCGGCACCAAGATCGGGCCGCAGGAGATGATGTCGGAGCTGCCGCGCATCGTGTGGCACCTCGACGACCCGGTCGCCGACCCGGCGCTCGTGCCGCTGTACTTCGTGGCGAAAAAGGCCGCCGAGTACGTCACGGTCGTCCTCGGCGGCGAAGGCGCCGACGAGCTGTTCGGCGGCTATCCGATCTACCGCGAGCCGCTGTCGCTGCAGTCGGTGCAGAACCTGCCCAAGGGGCTGCGGTCTGGCCTGCGCGCCGTCTCCAAGGCCATGCCCGAAGGCGTCAAGGGCAAGAGCTTTCTGGAGCGGGGCACCACCGACCTGGAGACGCGCTTCGTCGGCAACGCCAACATCTTCGGCGAGGAGGAAAAGCAGCGCATCCTGCGCCGCTACGACTCCAGTGTGGCCTACACCGACATCACCGCGCCGATCTACGCCGAGTGCGAGGGTCTTGACGACACCACGCGCATGCAGTACGTCGACATGAAGACGTGGATGCGCGGCGACATCCTCGTCAAGGCGGACCGCATGTCGATGGCGCACAGCCTCGAGGTGCGGGTGCCGTTTTTGGACCACGAGGTGTTCAAGGTCGCTTCCAAAGTGCCGCTTGACGAAAAGGTCCGCCTGCGCGGCAACCACACCAAGTACGCGCTGCGCCGCGCCCTGGACAAAGTGGTTCCTCCGGCGATCGTGCACCGCCCCAAGATGGGCTTCCCCACCCCGACGCGGGTGTGGCTCGCCGACGAGATGTTCCAGTGGGCCGACGACATCCTCGCCGGCGCCGGCTGCGGGCACTTCATCGACCTGGAGTACGTCCGCGGCCTGCTGCGCGACCACCGCGACGGCAATGCCGACAACAGCCGCAAGGTGTGGACGGTGCTGGTGTTCTGCCTGTGGCACGCGATCTTCGTGGAAGAGTCGCTAGACCCCGGGGTCGCCCGGGCGCAGTCGCAGCTGGCCGCCAAGCCGGCCGTCGGCTCGATGGTCGCGTAGCCGCTCGCCGCCGGCGATTTCCCGCGGCCGCAACGCGTGCGGCGCGGCGTGCGGCGGTCGTGATCACGGTAGATTGTCAGGCATGGCCGACGCCGAAGGAACCAACGTGCGGCTGCCCGCCGCGCAGGCCGCGCAGGTGAGACGGATCGTGGCCGCCGGCGGCGCCGAAAGCGTTTCCGCCTATGTGGCCGACGCGGTGCAGTCCAAGCTCGACAGAGACCAGTCGCTGTCGGAGTTGAAGGAGCTGTTCGACCGCACGGGGCAAAAGCCCTCGGCAGAGCACCTGGCATGGGCCAGGGAAGTCCTTGGGGTCGAGGAAGACGAGGGCCATCGGTGATCGGAGGACGAATCCTTGACGCTTCAGCCCTTGTCGGATTCGCCGCCTCCCGGCCCTATCCGCAGGCGGTGGTGTGGACCTGCGCAGAGCAGGGAATCGTGCTGGCCGTCCCCTCCGGAGCTCTCACCGAGGCCTGGTCGCGGGCCACGCGCCGTGACCGGGACGCGCTGAAGGTCCTGCTTTCGCTTCCGGTGACGGTGATCCTCGACCTGGACCAGCGCGCCGCCCACGACGTGGGCCTGATGCTTTCGCGCTCGCGCCAACAGGGCAAAGTGGGCGCCGGTCACGTGACCTGGTGCGCGCAGCGCCGCCGCGGCTGGCCGGTGCTCACCGACGACCCCGAAACGCTGCTGGCCATGGATTCCACACTGGAAATCGACCGGCTCCCGTAGAGGGGCCGGTGACGGGTCGTCCGCAGCGAGAAGCTCGCTGACCGAGCATGGCAAGGCGGAGGAGGAGCGCATACCGGGGTTGTATGCGCGACGACGACAACGCCGCTTTCAGCGGCTGCGACCCGCAAGCGGTCGCGACGTCGCCAGGCGCTGTGCCTTTGCCGCGGGTCGCAAGCTCCCCGCAGGGTCAGCGGGCTTCGCAGTAGGACAGACCCATCACCGGGTCCTCGTCGCCTTGTTCGCGTCGGCCAGGAACTCCTCGCGGTCGACGATGACGCGCTCGATTTCTCCGGTCGCCACCTCGGCGCCGCCGGAGTCGGCGACCGTGACGGCGAAGACGAGCCTGCGGCCGTCGCGGCGCTTCAGGACGGACGTGGCGGTGACGTCGTGTCCCAGCGGCACGGCGCGCGTGTGCCTCAAGTCGACGCGAACGCCCACAGTAGTCAGATTGGTGGGTATGCGTCGCGTCAGCGCGGAGACGCAGGCCGCCTCTGCCAGCGCCAACACCCTCGGAGTGCCGAGCACCGGAACGTCTCCGGAGCCCTGCGCCTGGGCGGTGTCGATTTGGGCGACGGTGGACTCCACGCGCCCGGCGACGTCCGTCGCGGTCAGTTCAGACAGGTCGTACACCCCTCAACTCTATTGGGCGTGTCGCGAAGCTGACACAGAACGCATCCCGAAGCCGGCGCGGCGGCGTGCGCTGGCAGACTCGGCAGGCATGAGCGAACGGTCCGACTTCGACGCCGAGCTGGTGGCGCGTCCCAAGCGGACGACCAGATGGTGCTGGGCGGGCGCGGCGGTCGTGCTGACGGTCTGCGTCTTCACCGCCACCACGCTGCGCGGCGCCACCGAAGGCGGCGGGACCTTCACCGCCTCGGACCAATTCGCAATGGCGGGCATCGGCGTGCTCGGCGCCGCGGCGATCCTCGTGTTCACCCGGCCGCGGGTGTGGGCCGGTCCCAAAGGCGTCAAGGTGCGCAATCTCGTCACCTCCTTCGAGCTGCCCTGGCAGGTGGTGGTGTCCGTCCAGTACCCCAAGGGCGCGTCCTGGGTGATGCTCGAGCTGGCCGACGACGACCTGGTCGCCGTGATGGCGATTCAGGCCGTGGACAAGGAGTACGCCGTGGAGGCCGCACGGCGGCTGCGGGCCCTGCTGGCCGAGTCGAAGAGCGCCTGAGCGCCTGCTATCCTTGAGCGTCGACCACGTCGCTGGAGCATCGTGTCTTCAGCGACGAGCGCAAGCGGAGCCCCGCTCCCACCCGTCCACGGCGATCGTCGCGATCGAGCAGGTGACCGGGTCAGGTCGCCTCAACCGCGCGTCGCCATGCCGCGGTCGAGGCGAAGAGGGGCCCTGGCTTCACGCCGGGGCTTTCGTCGTTGAGAGGGCTTCCACGCGCGGTCGCACACGTGCGCACGTACCGCTTAACTAGGAGGCCTCATCAGCGATTTGCGCGTGAACGAACAGATCCGGGCCCGTGAAGTGCGGCTCGTCGGCCCGCAGGGCGAACAGGTCGGCATCGTATCGGTGGACAAGGCCCTACAGCTGGCCGCCGACGTCGACCTGGATCTGGTCGAGGTTGCGCCCACTGCCCGTCCGCCGGTGTGCAAGCTCATGGACTACGGCAAGCACAAGTACGAGACGGCGCTCAAAGCCCGTGAAGCGCGACGCAACCAGCAGCAGACGGTCATCAAAGAGATGAAGCTCCGGCCGAAGATCGACGAGCACGACTACGAGACCAAAAAGGGTCACGTGGTCCGCTTTCTCAAGGCCGGCGACAAAGTCAAGATCACGATCATGTTCCGCGGTCGGGAGCAGAGTCGGCCCGAGCTGGGCCTGCGACTGCTGAGGCGGCTGGGGGACGACGTCGCCGACCTGGGCGCCGTCGAAGCCACCCCGAAGCAAGACGGACGCAACATGACCATGGTGCTGGCGCCGCACCGCGCCAAGCAGCCGGCGGCCCCGCGCCCCAGCAAGCACGCCGCACGCGAGGCGCCCGCCGCCGAAGAACAAGCGTCCGAGTAACCAAAAAGGAGAACCTATGCCGAAGATGAAGAGCCACAGCGGCATGCGCAAGCGGATCAAGATCACCGGCTCCGGCAAGGTCTTGAGGCAGCGGGCGAACCGTCGGCACTACCTCGAGCACAAGACCTCCCGGCTTACCCGGCGCCTCGCCGGCACCGCCGAAGTCTCGAAGGCCGACGTCAAGCGCGTCAAGAAGCTGCTCGGCAAGTAACCGCATTCCGCTTAAATTCCGTTAGAAACGAGACCGTCGGCGGCAGAGGCCGACGGTCGTGGTGAGGAGAACAACCCGTGGCACGCGTCAAGCGAGCGGTGAACGCCCACAAGAAGCGCCGCACCATCCTGGAATCCGCCAAGGGATACCGGGGCCAGCGCTCACGGCTTTACCGCAAAGCCAAGGAGCAGATGCTCCACTCGATGGAGTACTCGTACAGGGACCGTCGCGCTCGCAAGCGGGACTTCCGCAAGCTGTGGATCACCCGGATCAACGCCGCCGCCCGCGCGAACGGCATCACCTACAACCGGTTCATTCAGGGTCTGAAGGCCGCCGAGGTCGAGGTGGACCGCAAGGTCCTGGCCGACATGGCCGTCGCCGACGAAGCCGCCTTCGCCGCGCTCGTCAAGACCGCCCGCGCCGCACTGCCGGCGCCGGACGCCAGCGCCTCCTGACCGTCATATGACGACGTTCCAACCCGGAACGACCCCGCTTACGCAGCGGTCGTTCCGGGTTGTCGACGCTCGCAAGCTTTTGCGGCGTCGCACCCGAGACGCCCGTCGGCAGTTCCTCGCCGAGGGACCGCAAGCCGTGCGCGAAGCGTTGGGATCGGGTGCCGTCGTCGAGGTGTTCGGCACGCAGGAGGCGTTCACTCGCCACATCGAGCTGGCGGCCGCGGCCGCGCAGGCCGACGTGCGGGTCACGCTGGTCACCGAAGGGGGACTCGCGTCGCTTGCCGACACCGTCACCCCGCAGGGAATCGTCGCCGTCTGCCGTCACATGGACGCCGAGCTGCCCGAGTCGGTCATGCTGGCCGCGGTGCTCGACGGCGTCTCCGACCCCGGAAACGCCGGGACGGTGTTGCGCACCGCCGACGCCGCCGGCGCCGACGTCGTGGTCTTCCCCGACGCCACAGTCGACCCGTACAACCCCAAATGCGTGCGCGCCAGCGTCGGAAGCCTGTTTCACCTGCCGGTCCTGCGCGGCGGCGACACCGTCGATCACCTTGCGACGCTGCGGATGGCCGGCGCGACGGTGCTTGCCGCCGACGCCCACGGCAACGTCGATCTGGACGACTGCGTCGACGACGGGACGCTGCGCGGGCCGACCGCCTGGCTGTTCGGCTCGGAGGCCCGCGGGCTTCCCGAGGACATCGCCACCTCGGCGGACCGCCGGGTCAAGGTGCCCGTCTACGGCCGGGCCGAGAGCCTAAACCTCGCGACGGCTGCCGCGGTGTGCCTGTATGCTTCGGCCAGAGAGCACCGTAAGGAGAGACGATCACATGTGTGAGGCCGACCGGTCGGTCGCGTGCAGCCCCAGGGCGGGTTGGCGCGCACTCTCCATGTTTAGTCAGCCCGCTGGCGGCGGGCTGCGGCGGTAGTTCTCTTCCTTTCATCGCTTCAGCGTCTCCGGCGGGCAGGCGGCTGCGCCGCGTGTCGAACCCGAATTCCCCAAGGCTTGACAGCCTGAGCAATCGAGAGTTTTCGCACCCGTGACATATCGAAGCGATCCATACGATCCCAAAGAAGTGGCGTTGCTGAAACCCGAGGCGCTCGACGACGCCGTCGCCGACGCCGAGAAGGCCTTCGCCGCCGCGTCCGACCTCGACGCCCTGTCCGGCGTCAAGCATCTCCACCTGGGAGACAAGTCGCCGATCGCGCTCGCCCGCCGCGAGATCGGCGCGCTGCCTCCGGCGGCCAAGGCCGACGCCGGCAAGCGCGTCAACGCCGCCCGCACCCGAGCCGCCGCCGCCTACGAGGCGCGGCAGGAGGTGCT
>JBOGDN010000402.1:0-7439 GCA_050742995.1 Stackebrandtia sp.
CTCATCGGCTCCGAAGTCGGCGGCAGAGTCGTCGACGCCACTGTGGATGCAGTCGGCAACGGCGTCGAGGCGGTCGGCGACGGCCTTGGCGCCGCGGCCGAAGGCGCCGGCAAGGCGCTGGACAAAATCACCCCCTGGTGAGTTGACGCGACCCGCGTAGTGTGAAGTGTCATGACCGCACAGATCGTCATCGTGCTCCTGGGAGTCGCGTTGGTCGCGGCGTTCGTCTGGGCGTGGCGCGGCCGTTCGCGCCGGTCTCGATGGTGGGTGGGTTCGGCGTTCGGCCCCCAGCTGATGTTGGGGGTCGTCCCCGGCCTCGGACTGCTCATCTTCTGCGCAGGCATGCTGACCCTGGCCGAGGGCGCCGGCAGCCCGCTGTTCGATGCGACGGCGTTCGCGGTCGCGGTCGCGCTGCCGATGCTCTTCGCGGTCGCGCTTGAGTTCGCCGGCATCTTCGCGCTGATGCCCAAGTGGTGGGCGCCGCGCTGGTATCGACAGATGTCGGAGGCCGAACGGCGTGCCGACACCAGGGACGCTTTCACCGCCGCGGTAGTCAGTCTCGGCGAACGTCCGGGCATGAGCAGCACCCGGGAAGCCGCCGCGAAGTTCGGCGACGTCACGCCGCGGGGATCCTGGCGCGGCGGATGGGTGTATGACCCCGACACCGACGAACGCACCCACGGCATGTCCGGCAAGGGCGCCGTCGACGGTCGCCTGACGGTCTATCCGACCGGGGTGGTGTTCGCGGCGTCGCGCGCCGAGGACGCGTTGCGCCGCAAAGGCACCGTGGTCGCCGTGGACGCCGCCGACATCGTCGAGGTGCGGGTGGTCCCGCCTCGCGCCGGCGCCGACGGACGGCAGCGCAAGGGCGTACTCTATCGGTCCTTGTTCCCGCGACTTGTCGTGCACACCTCAGGCGACGCTCACGTGTTCGACGTAGCCTGGGGGCGAGCCAAGCAGGTCAGAGACGAACTGACCCCGATAATCTCAACTGGACGGTGAGAGACCTGAACCTCGTCGAATACCGGCATCCCGACGCCGGCTTCACCCTTGCGCTGCCTGTCGGCTGGGAGCTGCGTGAGAACCCGCAGCCCAACGTCTCGCTGATCGTCTTCGAGCCCGAGACCTCCGACGGTTTCCGGGCCAACGCGGTGGTCACCGTCGAGGAGCTTCCCGAAGAGCTCGATCTGGAGAGCTGGCAGCACAGCAGCGACGAGCTGCTTGAGCACGCGTTCGGCGAGTACATTCTGATCGACCGGGAGCACATCGAGGTGGACGGACAGTCGGTCGTGCGCCGACTGGCGCACCACGCCGGAGAAGACACCGGATCCGTCACAATGGAGCAGTGGGCGACGGTCGACGGGGACAAGGGCTACACCTTCACCACGTCGGTCTCCACCATGGCCTACGACAGCCACGCCGACCTGTTCTCCGAAATGGCACAGCAGTTTCGCGTGGACGACAGCTCGGAGGTGGCGTGATGACAGTGGATTTCGACGCGGACACCGGACGCCTTCGGCTTGACCAGCTCGACTTCGACTGCCTCGTCGACTGGGCCAACGGCGCCGAGAACCCCGGCCCGGAGCTGGCCGACCTCCGTGAAGCCGGCGTCGTCACGGACGAAGTGCCGCACCCCTCGGTGGTGCCCGGCCTGCAGGCGGTGAGCGAACCGGTCTGTCAGATGCGAATCGCGCAGATGGACGACCGCGGCAAGCACCGGTCCGGCGACGGCTGGTTGAACCGCGACGCGGCCGCACTGCTGCTCGACTCCGCCGACGGACTGCGCGAGCTGGTCACCGTGCTTCCGACTCTGCTGCCGGCGGTCGTCGCCCGAATCGTGCAGCTTGGCCCGCGACCCCGGCCGGGCGTCGAGCCCCTCGGCATCCCGACCGCGATGTTCGACGGCATGCTCAGCAGCGACCCGGAGGAGCGCCGCGCCGCCTCGGCGAGCATGGCGGCACACGCGCCCGAGCCTCCGATGCCCGACGTCGTCGAGTCCTTCGTGACCGGACCGTGGCGCTGCTGGAGCGTGAGCATGGCGTGGCTGACCCCGGAAGGCGAGCAGGCCTCAAGCAACATGCAGGTCGTGGACACCCTCTCGGGCCTGTGCATGCTCGACATCGAAGAGCAGAACACCTCGCTGTGGCCGACGACCGCGACCGAAGTCTGGCGACGCCTGTCCAAGCTGCTCCCCGACGACGTGGAGACGTGATGTTCGGCAGGCGTCGAAAGGAAGAGTCGTACCAGGACGTCGCCTTCGTCGATCCCGGACCGACGCCTCAAGAGTGGGGCGACGTGGCGCGCGAGCTCGCCGAGCGGGCCGGCCGCGTTGCCGGCGACCCCGAGGCCATCCTCATCGTGGAGATCGCGGACTCCGACGCGTACACGCAGTGGCTCGGCATGGCCGGCGGCTCGCTCCACTGCGAGGCGTCGTCGCAGACGACCGAGGAGCAGAACCGTCAGCTCGCCGAACTGGGCTGGAGGCCGCCGGTCAAGCGGGGGCCGGACCCCACGGTCAACTGGAACCGGGGCTGGGTCGCGCCGGTCGACGCGGCCGAGGTCGCCAGGCTCACCGTGCACACGCTGCGCCTGGTGTACGGCGCCCAGCCGTCCCAGATCCGCTTCAACGTCGTGCAGTAGCGGACGGGTTCACGACCCGTCGCCGTTCCCGGCGTCGGCCGCGGCCTCCTTCGGTTCGCGGTCGGGGTCGTCCAGCATGCCCGGCTCGGTCTTGGCGACGATGCGCGTGCCGGTGAGGTCGCCGGTCACGTTGCACATGGTGCGGACCATGTCGAGGAGCGCGTCGACGCCGGCCGCCAGCGCGATGGCGGCGAACGGCAGCCCGGCCTGGGCGACGGCCGGCGACAGCATGATGAGGCCCTGGCCCGGCGCCCCGGCCGTGCCGATCGAAGCCGGCACGCCGACCAGCACCACGCTGAGGATCTGGCTGAACGTCAGGTCGGCGCCGGAGACGTCGGCGACGAAGACGACCGAGGCGCCGATGTAGACGACGGCGCCGTCCATGTTGATGGTGGCGCCGAAGGGAAGGCTGAAGCTGTAGACGCTCTCGTTGACGCCGAGCCTTTCGGCCGCGGGAAGTCGAGATAGCGACGTCGCCAATTGCGCTGCACGGCAGAAGCCATGTGCCGCTCCTTATATTCGACGCGGCCCCAAATGGGCGATTGTGGACTTCGCGACGGTCTAGTGGAATGTCCCCTGGCTCGCCGACGCCTGTCGTCTGAGCGACGCCGACGATTGCGCGGCGTTGATAGCCTTGCTCGACCGAAGCCATTTCCGGCATATGGGAGGACGAGCGCGGTGGGGCTGTTCGACAAGATCAAGGGCGAGCTGGTCGACGTCATCGAATGGACCGATGACAGCCGCGACACCATTGTGTGGCGCTTTCCCCGTCACGACAACGAGATCAAGATGTGCGCCAAGCTCACCGTCCGAGAATCGCAGGCGGCGGTTTTCGTCAACGAGGGTGAGATCGCCGACGTCTTCGCTCCCGGAATGTTCGAGCTGTACACGCAGAACATGCCGATCATGTCGACGCTGAAAGGCTGGAAGCACGGCTTCGAGTCGCCGTTCAAGGCCGAGGTTTACTTCGTCAACACCCGGCAGTTCACCGACATGAAGTGGGGCACGCAGAACCCCGTCATCGTCCGGGACGCCGAGTTCGGCATGGTTCGGCTGCGCGCGTTCGGCGCTTACGCCATGCGGGTGGTCGACCCGGCCAGGCTGCTGCGCGAACTGGCCGGCACCGACCCGCAGTTTCGCACCGAGGAGGTGTCCGGCTACCTGCGGCAGCTGATCGTGGGCAAGCTGGGCACGGCGCTCGCCAAGGCCGGCGTGCCCATGCTCGACCTGGCCGCCAACCAGCAGGACATCGGCGACAGGCTGGCCGCGGTGCTCAGCGAGGACCTGGCGGAGATGGGTCTGTCCGTCCCCCGGTTCGTCATCGAGAACATCTCGCTGCCCTCGGAGGTGGAGGAGGCGCTCGACAAGCGCACCCAGATGGGCATCGTCGGCGATCTGGACCAGTACTCCAAGTTCCAGACCGCCAACGCGATCGAAGACGCCGCGGACAACCCCGGCGGCGGCGCAGGCGAAGGGCTCGGTCTGGGGTTGGGCATCGGCGCCGGTCAGCAGATGGCCGCGAACATGTCCGCCTCCCAGCAGGCCCAGCCGCAGGCCGCCCCCGCTCAGTCGCCGCCCGCGGCCGTTCCGCCGCCGCTGCCGCAGACCGACCAGTGGCACATCGGGGTGGACGGCAAGCAGCTTGGGCCGTTCGACGTCGCCGGCCTTTCCGCCCAGGCGGCGAGCGGCACGCTGACCCGCCAGACTCTGGTCTGGAAGAACGGCATGTCCCAGTGGACGCCGGCCGGCGAGGTCGCCGAGCTGGCGTCCGTTTTCGCCAGCACCCCGCCGCCTCTGCCCCCGTCCTAGATCCGCGTCGAAGCCGCGCAGCCCGAAAGAGAAATTGGTTCACCGTGTCCGATCAGACCGCGCAAGCCACGCCGCACACGTACCCCTGCCAGGGCTGCGGCGCCCACGTCGAGTTCGCGCCGGGCACCACGGCGCTGCAGTGTCCCTACTGCGGACACAGCCAGCAGATTGAGGCCGGCGGCAAGGTCCGCGAGCATTCCTTCGACAAGCTGGCCGCCAAGCCGCGGCGGTCCGCCGACCAGATTCCGGCGTTCCGCTACGTCTGCCAGCAGTGCGGCGCCCACACCGAGTCCGACGCGATGGCGCAGCGCTGTCAGTTCTGCGCCGCGGCGCTGGTGGTCGATCCCGACGCATGCGAGCTGATCGCGCCCGAGGCCGTGATGCCGTTCACCGTGGACAACAAGGAGGCGCGAAAGGCGCTCGGCGTCTGGGCGAAGTCCCGGTGGTTCGCGCCCAATCGCCTCAAGCACGTCACCGAGGCCGAGACGTCCAAGAGCACGTACCTGCCGCACTGGACTTACGACGCCAAGACCAAATCGGCCTACACCGGACAGCGCGGCGAGTACTACTACGTGACCGTCACTGACTCCAAGGGCAACACCAGGCGGGACCGGCGCACCCGCTGGCATGCGGCGAGCGGCGCCGTGCGCCGCAACTTCGACGACGTGCTCGTCGTGGCCACCCAGCGGCTCGACCCGGCTCGCCTGGAGAAGCTGGAGCCGTGGCCGTTGAAGGAAGCGGTGCGGTTCCAGCCGGAGTTCGTCGCCGGCCACAACACCCTGCGCTACGAGGTCGAGCCGGAGGCGGGCCTGGCCGTCGCCAAGCAGAAGATGGCGCCGAAGATCGAGAACGACTGCAAGCGCGACATCGGCGGCGACACGCAGCGGGTGAACAGCGTCGACACCAAGTATCGCGACGTCAAATACAAGTTGATGCTGCTGCCGATCTGGGTGTGCACCTATCTTTACGGCGGCAAGGCCTGGAACGTGCTGATCAACGGCCGCACCGGCGAAGTCGTCGGCGAGCGCCCGTACAGCTGGATTAAGATCGCCGGCGCTGTCGCGCTGGCTCTGGCAGTCGTCGCGGCGCTGATCTTCGTCTACCTCGCCGCCCGGGGCGGCTCCGGCGGCTGACGCGGCCGCCTTCCACATGCGCGAGACGCTCTCGCGAAGACTGTGACGCCGAGATGTTCCGTTTGGGCGTGCGAGCGAACCTTGCACACTAGTATCTGTATGTGCACGCTATGTAGTCGATGGGATCGCGCGAGTACACCCCGGTTTGGGCTGTGACACGCCGTGATCGGGGGGCGCGTCATGTCGAACGAAGCGGTGTTGGCAGTCGACGAAGAACAGGCCCAGACGAGCCTGAACGTCGCGGCGGCCCGAAATCTGGCCACGACCACGAAGTCCCGCCCCCAGATGCAGGGAATCAGCTCGCGCTGGCTGCTGCGGAAGCTGCCGTGGGTGGGGGTGGACGGCGGCGTTTACCGGGTCAACCGGCGGCTGACGTACGCGGTCGGCCGGGGCCGGGTGAGCTTTTTCAAGACCGGCGCGGACGTGCGGGTCGTTCCGCCGAGCCTGCGCGAGGTGCCGGCGCTGCGCGGTTTCGACGACGAAGCCGTGCTCGCGGAACTGGCCGGACGCTTCGCCCAGCGGGAATTCCGCGCCGGCGACGTCCTCGTCGAGGCGGGTCGGCCGATCGACGAGATCCTCCTGATCGCCCACGGCAAGGTCGACAAGGCCCGTGCCGGCGACTACGACGCCCCCGCGTCGCTTGGCGTGCTCGCCGACGGCGACCATCTCGGCGAGGAAGCCCTGGCCGGCGCCGACCCGGCGTGGACCTACACGGCCACGGCGGCCACCGCCGGCGTGGTGCTCGCCGTTCCCCGCACCGCCTTCGACGAAATCGCCGCGCGTTCCCAGGCGCTGCGCGAGCACATGCGGCGACGCGGCGAGGAGTGGCGTCGGCCCGCCACCCACAAGGGCGAGGCCGACGTCGCGGTGGCGTCCGGACACGACGGCGAGCCGAAGCTGACGGAGACGTTCGTCGACTATGAACTGTCCCCGAGAGAGTACGAACTCGGCGTGGCGCAGACCGTGCTGCGGGTGCACACGCGAGTCGCCGACCTCTACAACATGCCGATGAGCCAGCTGGAAGAGCAGCTGCGGCTGACCGTCGAGGCGCTGCACGAGCGCCAGGAGCACGAGCTGGTCAACAACCCGCGGTTCGGGCTGCTGCACAACGCCGACGCTTCCCAGCGCATCTCCACGCACAGCGGCCCGCCCACGCCCGACGACCTCGACGACCTGCTGACGCGGCGACGCGGCACCCGTCTGTTCCTGGCGCACCCGCTGACCATCGCCGCGATCGGGCGCGAGTGCAACCTGCGGGGAATCAGCAACGAGTCCGACGACGTCGACGGCCACAAGCTGATGTTGTGGCGCGGCAGACCGATCTTCCCCTGCGACAAGATCCCGATCTCCGAAACTGGTCTCACCTCGATCCTGGCGATGCGCACCGGCGAGGACAACCAGGGAGTCATCGGCATTCGGCCCGGTGCGTTGCCGGACGAGGTCGAGCCCGGCGTGAACGTGAGATTCATGGGCGTGAACGAAAAAGCCGTCACGTCCTACCTGGTCAGCGCCTACCAGTCGGCGGTCGTGATGCTTCCCGACGCGCTCGGCGTGCTGGAAAACGTCGAGATCGGCGCATTCGGCCGCAACGGTCGCCGGCAGACGACCGCGAACTGACAACGAGGAGGACCCGTGTCTGTGCTGTCGCGCGTTTTCGCGCCCGCCGCCGTCGGCGAGGTCGCCGCCGCCGTCGTCGACCTGCTGTCCGACGCCAATCGCGTCGACCCGAAAGCGCTCTTCGCGCGGGTCGACTCCGCCGAAGCCGAGCCGTCGGCTCCGCGACAGGTCACGCCCGGCCTCACCGGGGTCGGCGTGTCCGCGGCCAGGCTTCCGTCGCCGGTCGCCGCCGCGGCGGCG
>JBOGDN010000403.1:0-12689 GCA_050742995.1 Stackebrandtia sp.
CGCTTCGTCCGTCCGATTTGCCCCTGCCCCCGCCCGCCAAGCGGACGGGGGCGGTCGTGGAGTTAGTTGAGCTCGCTGCGCCGGCGGCGCCGGACGGAGCGCAGCACCTCGAGGGAACTGCGCGTCCTTCGCTTATAGCGATGCTCCTCATTCCACATCTCATACATTCGCGCCCTCGCGAGGGCTTCATTGAGAAGATGCATCTTCTGGGTTCCGTTTCTACGTATGGCGGTGACCGTTTTGGTCACCGAACTGGTCTTGTCCTCTTTGAGTGGAGTCGGGACGCTGCTGGTCGCGACGCCGTGCGGCTGGTTGGGGCGATACATCAGACGGCCTCCACCCCGGCGAGCATCGCGGCGGTGCGGGCGTCGAGTTCGGCCTGCGCCGCAGCTTCGAGCTCGGCGGCGTCCTTGCGCGGACGACCTCTTGGCCGCTTGCGCGCCACGACGACGCCTGCCTCGAAGATCTCGCCGCCCCAGACGCCCCAGGGCTCCTGGCGGTCCATCGCGCCGGCAAGGCACTCGACCTTCACCGGGCAGTCGGTGCACAGGGACTTGGCGAACTCCAGCTCGGTAGCCGAGTCGGCGAACCACAAGTCCGCGTCGTACTCCCGGCAGGGAAGGTCCCTGCCTTTCTCCATCGCCCGCTCGCGCAGGCCAGGGCCGAGGGTCAACACCTCGGTCACCTCACTTCCGGTTGTGATCTGCATTTCCGTCCTTCTGGAGTCGGCAGCCGCCTTCGCGTCTGCCGGCGGGTTGTGTGTCGGTGAGTAGGCAACTAAAAAGGCCGCGGATCCCTTGGCGGGTTCCGCGGCCTCGAGGCGAGTCCGGTGCGGGGCTTGTCAGCCCACGCATATCGGCCTTCCTCGAGGCGGAATCCCGCTATTGACGCCCTTGACGAAGCGCGGACCGCTGGCCATGGCCAGTCCGTTCCGCGTGTCGACGGCGTCAGCGCTGAGGGGGTGGCGCCCGACGGCGGTCTCCGCGATAGAGACGCCGCTGTCGGCGGACACACTGATCCCCTGGACCGCAGCACGCTGATCGCATGTACGGCCCGCCTGAGCGCCCAGCAGCGCAGCTTGCTGCGCGTGCAGGTAGGTGACGAACAGAGCGTCGTCAGAAGCGGACACAGGCAGGGACATGTCAGCGCGATCGCGCTTCCAGTTCATTGAAATCACCGTGGCCACCTCCTTCTCGTCTGTTCGTTCTTCAACCGCCACTTTGGCGGCGTTAGTCAGGCTATGCCTGATCCCTTCGGGACCGCAACTGAATTTCCGGGGTTTTTGAGAAAAATCTTCAAGAAACCCGTTCAGCCGACTCGCACGTCGTCCGATCAGTCGGATGCGAGAAGGTCCCCCGGTTCGGCGCCGGCCACAAGGGCCAGCACTGCCGCGCCGTATTCGTCGAGTTTACGCGCCCCGATTCCGGGGATCGCCGTCAGCTGGCTGTCCGACGTCGGGCACTGTTCGGCGATCGCCGTCAAGGTCACGTCGGTGAAGACCACGTACGCGGGCACGCCGGCCCGGGTCGCGGTTTCCTTTCTCCACTGTCGCAGTCGTTCGAAGAGCTCTTCGTCCATGGTCGACGGGCAGCCCTCGCAGCGCCCGAGTTTGCGGGAGCGCCCGTCGGTCAACGTGACGCCGCACACGCGACAGGCCTTTCGGGACGCGCCGCGCGGCTTCTTGGCGCCCGGCTTCCCCGGCTGCTTCGGCGCGGCGGCGGCGCCTTCGAAGCCGAGCCCGGCCAGCAGCGAGCTGGCCTGCCGCGGTCGTCCGCTCGACGAACGCAGCAGACCGTACGAAAGGTACAGCCATTGCCGCGCCCGCGTGACGCCCACATACAGCAGCCGCCGCTCCTCCTCCAGCTGCGCCGCGGTGCGCGCCCGCGACGTGGGCAGCGTCCCCTCGGCCACGCCGGCCAGGAACACCGCGTCCCACTCCATCCCCTTGGCAGAGTGCAGGGACGCCAGCGTCACCCCGTCGACGACGGGCACGTGCTGGGCGGCGGCGCGGCGGCCGAGCTCGTCGACGAACTCCGACAGGGACTCCTCCGCGTGATCTTCGGCGAGCCGCAGCAGCGCGGCCACCGCCTCGAAGCGCTCCCGGGCGGCCGCGCCCTGCGGCGGCTGATCGGGACGCCAGCCGATGGCGTCGAGAGCCGTCGTCACCGTCTGCGGCAGCGGCTGCTCGCCGTCGTCGGTGTGGACGGCGCGGCGCAGCGCCGTGATCGCGCCGCGGATCTCCGGCCGGTCGAAGAACCGCTCGGCCCCGGTGACGACGGTGGGCACGCCCGCCTCGGAAAGCGCCGACTCGTAGGCCTCCGACTGGGCGTTGGTGCGGTAAAGCACCGCGATCTCGCGCGCCGGCACGCCGTCGGCGATCAGGCGGACGCAGCGCTGCGCCACGGCCGCCGCTTCGGCGGCCTCGTCGGGGTAGGCGTCGAAGCTGGGCTTGGGGCCGTCGGGGCGCTGCCCGGTCAGGGTCAGCCGCAGCTTGGCCTGACTGCCGCGGGCCGAGGCGATGACGTCGTTGGCCAGCGACACCACCTGCGGAGTGGACCGGTAGTCGCGCACCAGGCGCACCACCTGGGCGCCGGGGTAGCGGCGGGTGAAGCCGGTGAGGTAGTCGGAGGTGGCGCCGTTGAAGGAGTAGATGGTCTGGCTGGCGTCGCCGACGACGGTCAGGTCGTCGCGGTCGCCGAGCCAGGCGTCGAGAAGCCGCTGCTGCAACGGGTTGACGTCCTGGTATTCGTCCACGACGAACAGCCGGTACTGCGCGCGGACCTGCTCGGCGATGTCGGCGTTGGACTCCAGCGCCTCGGCGGTGTGCGCCAGCAGATCGGAGAAGTCCATGACCCCGGCGCGCACCTTGGCTTCTATATAGGCGGCGTATGCCTTGGAGACCTCGCCCGGATCCACCGGCGGCGTCCGGTCCGCCTTGACGGCGGCCGCCGGGTAGTCGTCGGGCGTCACCCGCATCGCCGCGGCCCACTCCAGTTCGGCGGAAAGGTCCCGGTTCTTGGTCTTGTCCATGCGCCGGATCCCGGCGCGGGCGGCGGCGATGGAGACGAACTTCCAGGAGTTGTCGAGCAGCTCGGGCGGCTCGCCTCCGTACAGGCGACGTCCGAAGAACCGCAGCTGACGCAGGGCCGCGGCGTGGAAGGTGCGGGCGTTGACGCCGACGACGTCGAGCCCGCGCAGCCGGTCGCGCAGTTCTCCGGCCGCGCGCGCGGTGAAGGTGACGGCCATGACGTGCTGCGCGCGCAGGTCGCCGCGGCGGACCCGGTAGGCGATGCGGTGGGTGACCGCGCGCGTCTTCCCGGTGCCGGCTCCGGCGAGGATGCACACGGGCCCGGCGTCGGCGGCCACGGCCGCGGACTGTTCGTCGTCAAGGCCGTCGAGGACGGTTTGCAGTCGTTCGGACGTCACGGTTGCCTATGCTGCCAGTTCGGTGCGACCGATAAACTGCGGATCATGAACGAACCCGCGCCAGCGCCCGGCGTCGACCCGACCAGGGCGAGCATCGCGCGCGTCTACGACTACGCGTTGGGCGGCAAGGACAATTTCGCCGTGGACCGCGAGATGCTCAAGAAGCTCATAGCGGTGTCTCCGGAAACCCCGCTGATCGCGCGAATCAACAAGGAGTTCGGCAAGCGCGCGGCGGAGTACATCGCGGACCAGGGAGTCAAGCAGTTCGTCGACCTGGGCAGCGGCATCCCCACGACCCCGCCAAGCATCCACGAGACGGTGCGCGGCATCGAGCCCGGCGCGAAAGTCGTCTACGTCGACAACGATCCCATCGTGGTCGCGCACAGCCGCGTGCTGCGATCCGTCGACCGCGGCACCACGACGATTCTGGCGGACCTCCGAAAGCCAGAGGCGATCCTGGACCATTCCGAGCTGCTGTCGCACATCGACTTCGACGCGCCGGTGGCCGTGACGATTTTCAGCGTGTTGCAGGCCGTCTCCGACGAGGACGACCCCTGGGGAATCGTCCGCACGATTCGCGAGCGGATGGCGCCGGGCAGCTACCTGGCGATCTCGCACGCGTCCACGAGGAGCGATTCCGCGGACATGGAGCACGTCGCCAGGGTCGCCGAAGAAAGCGGGTACCCGCCGCTTGTCTTCCGAACCGACGAGGAGATCGGCAGGTTCTTCGAGGGCTTTGACGTCGTCAAGCCCGGAATCTTCGACATCCGCTCCTGGCGCCCCGAGGAAAAGGGCCCGAAGATCGGCATCAAGCTCGTCGGCGGCGTGGGGCGCAAATCCGGTTAGGGCGGCGTGTGCAAGGATCCTCTTCCGTCGCGAGGTGCTCCTGAGGCGGGAACGACCCAACGCCCGATATGTGTGTTTGTTGACACATATGAATCGGCAAGTGACGGGTAATTGACAGGAAGAAATTTTCGGGGCGACGTCGCCCGTTGCTGACCTGCGCCTATGACTGATTATTTCTTTATGGACTGTTGTGTAATCGCTGCCTACACCGTGAGTTCGGACGATCGCCCCTTACGTGAGATTCCTTTATCGACAAGGGTTGAACGAACTTATCTGTCGATTATGGCGCAAACACGGCCGTTGCCTTTCATGCGCACATGCAATTATCCTAAGCACGTTGAACCACACTGGGTGTCCAAGGGAGTGAACTGATGACTAGGTGGACCTTGGATCCACGGTCGGTCGCGGTCGTCGGGATGTCCTGCCGGGTCCCGGGCGCGTCGGACCCGGATGAGCTTTGGAATCTGCTGTGCGACGGGCTGGACGCCACCGGCGACACCCCGCCCGAGCGGTACGACGTGGACGCTTTGTACTCCCCACAACCGGCGCCGGGAAAGATCGCCGCGCGCCGCGCGGGTTACGTGGACGACATAGCGGACTTCGACGCCCAGTTCTTCGGCATGTCCGCGGCCGAGGCGGTCGAACTCGATCCGCAGCAGCGGCTGTTGCTCATGACGGCATGGGAAGCCCTGGAAGACGCGGGCCAGCGTCCCGATCTGCTGGCCGGCAGCCGGGCCGGAGTTTTCATAGGCAACGCCCGCTCCGACTACCTCGAGAACGCTTTTAGGCACGGCCTGGAGGCGGTGACCGCCTCTCACTTCAACAACGTCCGCTCGCTGTTGCCGGCGCGGCTTTCCCATTTCTTCGACCTGCGTGGGCCGAGCGTCGTGGTGGACACGGCCTGTTCCTCGTCGTTGGCGGCCGTGC
The DNA here is from genome assembly GCA_050742995.1 of Stackebrandtia sp. GTDB lineage: Bacteria > Actinomycetota > Actinomycetes > Mycobacteriales > Micromonosporaceae > Stackebrandtia. Next base: position 5,200 of record JBOGDN010000403.1, read on the forward strand.
ACCAGGCGGTGCAGAGCCTGCGCGCCGGCGAGAGTCCCTTCGCGCTCGCCGCGGGTGTGAACCTCGCGCTGCGGCCGGACGAGGGCGTCTTGATGTCGCAGGTCGGGACGATGTCGTCCGACGGCCGCAGCAAGTTCGGCGACGCGAACGCCGACGGGCACGCGCCGAGCGACGCGGTCGCCGTCGTCGCCCTCAAGCCGCTGGCCGCCGCCGTCGCCGACGGCGACCGGGTGCGCGCGGTCATCGCCGGCAGCGCGATAGGAAACGACGGCCGCACCAGCGACAGCGTGCTGAACCCGTCCCTGAAAGGACAGCTTGAAGTGCTGCGCTGGGCGTACGAGGACGCCGGAGTAGACCCGGCCGACGTGGACTACGTGGAGGCGCACGGCAGCGGTTCGCCCCAGTTGGATCCGCTGGAGCTGCGGGCCCTGGCGCAGGTGCTCGGCGAGGGACGCGGACCGGACAAGCCGCTGCTCGTCGGCTCGGTCAAGTCGAACGTCGGCCATGCCGAGGCGGCGGGCGGCCTTGTCGGGCTGATCAAGGCGGTGCTGTGCTTGGAGCACGGCCAGGTTCCGGCCAGCCTCCACGCCGACACTCCGCACCCCGACGTCGCCTGGGACGACGTGCCGATGGAGATACCGGCGAAGCTGCGAGACCTGCCCGCTCACGACCGCCCGGCGATCGCCGGAGTTTCCGGACAGGGCTCCTCGGCGCTCAACGCGCACTTGGTGCTGCGGCAGCCCGACCCCGCCGCGGCGCCGGCCGCCGCTCGCGGCCTGTTTCGCTGGACGCGACGCCGGACCGACGCGGAGCAAAACGACACGCCGTACGTCCTGGCGCTGTCCGCCCACACGCCCGAAGCCCTTGAGGCGCTGTCCGACGCGTACATCGGCTACCTCGACCCCGACGGGCCGGGCGCCGAGTACTCGTTGCGGGACATCTGCCGCGGCGCCGCCACGCGCCGCCAGCATCTGCAACACCGCCTTGCCGTCGTCGGAACCTCCCATGAGGAGCTGGCGGACGCGCTTGTCGGCGCGGACGGCCACACCGCCGACGCGGCGCTCGTCGACGTCGCCGACAGCTACCGCGCCGGCGAAGAGATCGACTGGCACGAGGTGTTCGGCGCGGACGGCCGCTACGTTCCGCTGCCCACCTATCCCTGGCAGACCAAGCGCTACTGGCCAGGAGAAGACGGCGGCGAGGACGGCGTCGACCTGACAGCCTGGATCCTGAGCCAACACGCGCGCACCAAGTTCAACGCCGACTCCCTGCTCGCCGACATCGGCGTCGACTCGCTGGCGAAGCTGCAGCTGATCGTCGAGCTGCAGAAGAAGACCGGGCGCGAGGTCGACCCCGAGATGCTCGACAAGCTCCACACCGTGGGCGAACTGCGCCAATGGGTCCAGGAGCTGGAAGCGGCGGCGCGCGATGAGTGACCCGGAGGATGCATACGCCTGGTTCAATCGCTCCGCCGACGCATTCTGCGACTGTCACGCCCTGGAGGTCGGCGACGAACGGCTGACCTACGGCGAGCTGCGCGATCTGGCCGAACGGCTCGCCTCACGCCTGATCGCGGCGTGCGAAGGCGTGCGGCCGCGGCGCGTCGGGCTGTTGGCGAGCCGCTCGGCGACCGCCTACGCCGGATACCTCGCCGTCTTGCGGGCGGGCGCGGCCGTCGTGCCGCTGCATCCGGAACACCCGGCGCCGCGCATCCGCGGCATTGTCGAGGCCGCCCAGATCGACCTGGTGCTGGCCGACTCCGCCCACGCGGGCGGCGACCTCGGCGTGCCCGAACTCGTGGCGGACGCCGACGACGCCGACGGCGAGCCGCCGGCGTACCCGGAAGCCGGCCCGGACGACGTCGCGTACGTCATTCTCACGTCCGGGTCGACCGGGGCGCCCAAGGCGGTGCCGATCACCCACCGCAACATCAGCTCCTATCTGGGCCAGGTGGCGTCTCGGTACGAGATCGGTCCCGGCAGCAGGGTCTCCGGCAACTTCGATCTGACTTTCGACGGCTCCGTGCACGACCTCTTCGTCACCTGGGCGCAAGGCGGGACTCTGGTGGCGCCGCAGCGCAACCAGCTCCTGTCGCCGGTGAAGACAGTCAACAACCTCAAGCTCACCCACTGGTTCTCGGTGCCTTCGTTGATCTCCTTCGCCGCACGGCTCGACACGCTCAAACCGGGAAGCATGCCGACGCTGAAGTGGAGCCTGTTCGGCGGCGAAGCGGTACCGCTCGAGGCGGCACGCCGGTGGCGGGCCGCGGCGTCGAACAGCAGAGTGGAGGTTCTCTACGGCCCGACTGAGCTCACCATCGCCTGCACCGCCTACCGGATGCCGGCCGACCCCGCCGACTGGCCCGAAACGCCCAACGGCACGACGCCGATCGGGACATGCCTGCCGACGCTGGAGTTCCAGCTGCTCGACGACGACGGCGTCCCGGCCGACAGCGGCGAGCTGTGCGTGCGCGGCCCGCAGCGCTTCCCCGGCTACCTCGATCCCGCGAACAACGAGGGGAACTTCGTGCCCGCGGGGTCTGACGCCGAGGAAGCCTGGTACCGCACAGGGGACCGGGTGGCCTGGCAGGACGGCAATTTGATCTACTTGGGACGATCCGACCATCAGGTCAAGATCCACGGCCACAGGATCGAGCCCGGCGAGATCGAAGCCGTGCTGCGGCAGCTGCCCGGCGTCCGCGACGCCACCGTCTTGGCGGTGCCCGCCGCCGACGACGAGCCGGAGCTGACGGCCGCGGTCAGCGGCGGCGCCTGCGTCCCCGAACAGCTGTACTCCACGCTCAGCCAGCGGCTGCCAGCCTACATGGTGCCGCGCCGTATCACCGTCCTGGACCAGCTTCCGCTCAACCCCAACGGCAAAATCGACCGGCGGGCTCTACTCTCTCAACTCGGGCACGCCAACTGATCCGAGGCACCACGCCACCAAGACACGTCTGCAGAGAGGCGCCCCTCTTGTTCGACGCGATCGTGGTCGGGGCACGTTGCGCCGGCTCTCCCACAGCCATGTTGCTCGCCCGCGCGGGCTACCGAGTCCTGCTGCTTGACAGGGCGTCATTTCCCTCCGACACCCTCTCCACCCACCTCATCCATCAGCCGGGAGTCGCCGCGCTCGCCCGCTGGGGCCTGCTTGACGCCCTGCGCGCCTCGGGCTGCCCGCCTTTGGACCGCGCGCTGTACGAGGTGGCCGACGTTCGCCTCGAAGGCTGCGCCCGGGGCGTGGAAGGGCAGCGCGCCGGATACTCCCCGCGCCGCTACATTCTGGACTTCATTTTGGCGCACGCCGCGACCGAGGCCGGCGCGCAGCTGCGCGAACAGTGCCGGGTCACCGGCCTGCTGCGGGACGACGACGGGCGCGTCGTCGGCGTGGAGGGCAGCCACAACGGCAAGTCCTTCTCCGAACGGGCCCGCCTGGTGATCGGCGCGGACGGCATGCGCTCGGCCGTCGGCAGGCTCGCAGAGGCGCCCTTCACCGTCCGGGACCCGAGACTGACCTGCGCCTATTACTCGTACTGGGCGGACGTTCCCGCCGCCCTGGAGCTTTACGAGGAGCAGGGGGCCTGGACGGCCGCCGTCGCCACCCACGACAACGCGACCCTCGTGTTGACCTACTTCCCGCAGTCCCGTTTCAAGGAGGTCCGCGCCGACGCCGACCGCGCCCACATCGATCAGGTGCGGGCCAGCGCGCCGGACCTGTACGACCGGCTTGCGGGCAAGGAGCAGATCGAGCGGCTGCGGGGCACCGGCGACCAGCAGAACTTCATGCGGCAGGCCGCCGGACCAGGCTGGGCGCTGATCGGCGACGCCGGGCATCACAAAGACTCCATCACCGCACGCGGAATCAGCGACGCCTTCTTGCAAGCCGAGACCCTGGTGCGGCGGGTGGACGGCCGGCTCGACGGAGACCCCGCCGGGCTCGACGAGGCGTTGCGGCAATTCGCGAAGGACCGCGACGCCGCGCTCGTCCAGGGGTACGAATCCACGCTGACGGTGGCGCGGCTGGAAACGCCGCACGAGAAGCGGCTGACGCTGCTGCGGGCCGTGCAGACCGATCCGGAGCTCACGTCGATCTACTTCGACATGGTCGCCGGCATCGCGAGCCCGAGCGCTCTGTACACGCCGAAACTGCTTGAGCTGCTGACGGTCGGCTGAGGCGCCGAGCGGCTTCCGCGTCGGGCCCTGCGAAGAATTGTCGCGGGCGACGGCCCTGAAGCCGTCGCCCGCGGTCCATGTGTACCCGCTGATGCGTGCGGGTTGGCCTTTGGCGAGTAAATGCGCGCCCGAGGTTCACGTAGGCGGCTAATGGAATTGCGCGGTGAGGATCTCTCCGTCGCGTACCCACGCCATGTGCAGCGCGGAGAGCATCTCGTCGACGATCTGCTCGTCCCGCATGCCATATGTCTTGTCGACACGCCGTCCCCGGTAGTGCCACAGCAAGCCGGCCTTCACCTTCTCGATGTCGGCGGTGTGCTGACCGCACGGGTCGGCGCAGCGATACCGAGTGCCGTCGCCGTCGTCCTGTTCGGCCGTCATCGTCTGCTGGCATGTCGAATTCCACAACTTGCCCGCGGCAGCGACTCGAAGCAGGACCTGCGAGTCATGTTCGATCATGTCATCCACTTCCTTTGGAAGCCTGAGCTCTGCCTCGCCGTAAGACGACAAGCAACTGTCCCTTTGCTGCCAATACCGCGACCGAGAGACAGTCGCATGTGAACCTTTGAAACGGGGGCGCTGCACCGCTCCACGTGGGAAAACAGCCGTCTTGGCGCACTTGACACACGCCGCCGCGCATAAGCGAACGCACGCGCGGGAACTCCTCGCCGGGGGACGGCCCGGAGCGCCGGACGGAGCGTCATGTTCGCTGCCAACGGTCTGCCTCCGCGTAGAGACGTAAACCAACGGTTAGGCGTGCATTGTCTCATTCATCATACCCTGCATTCGCATCGGGCGTATGCACGTGCATTTGGCCGTGCAGGGGGGGCGTGCACGGCTACAGACTGTGTATGTCAGTCTGTTAGGTGAGGGGTCATCGGCAGGTCAGCCGACCGCCGACCCGGCCGCCGCATCACATCCCCAAAACCACACTCCTGGCCCTCCAGGACCTCTGAGGAAAGTTTTGAAGATGAACCACACACGCAACGGCATCCTCGTCGGAGATCTGCCGACGACGATCGCTTGGAAGAAAAGCGGACGCAGCAACCCCAGCGGGAACTGCGTAGAGATCGCCGAGCTGCCCGGCGGCAGCGAAATCGCGGTCCGCAACTCTCGCGACCCCAAAGGTCCGGCGCTTATTTACACGTTGGACGAAATCTCAGCGTTCGTGTTGGGCGCCAAGGACGGCGACTTCGACAACCTGGTTCGCTGACGCGCACACTACATGGGCGACAGACAATAAATCCGCCTGTCGCACTTGGCCCTGTGGGCGTGAGATGCTTGAGAGCGTAACCTTACGCCCACAGGGTTAACAGGAGTCCGGAGGTCAGCAAGTGGCAACGCCTCAGCCGGGAGGCGGGTCGGCCGGAGGTCCGACCGCGCTTCGCATGCTGCTCGGCGCACACTTGCGACGACTCCGCGAGGCGCAGGGAGTCACCCGCGCCGACGCCGGTTGGGAGATCCGCGCCTCCGAATCCAAAATCAGCCGGCTGGAGCTCGGCCGCGTCAGCTTCAAAGAGCGCGACGTGGAAGACCTGCTCTCGCTCTACAATGTGGATGACGACGACGAGCGTCAACAGCTGCTGGTCCTGGCTCGCGAAGCCAACACCCCGGGCTGGTGGCACCGCTTCGGCGACGTGCTGCCCAGCTGGTTCCAGTCGTATCTGGGCCTTGAGGCCACCGCCGCGCTCATCCGCACCTACGAGCTGCAGTTCGTTCCCGGCCTGCTGCAGACCAAGGAATACGCCCGCGCCGTGGTCTTGCTCGGCTACGGCCACATCAGTCCGCAGGAAGTCGAACGCCGCGTGGAGCTGCGCGCTTCCCGGCAGAAGCTGCTGAAGCGGGCCGAACCCGCCAAGCTGTGGGCGGTCGTGGACGAGTCGGCGCTGCGGCGACCGCTCGGCGGCCGCGCCGTCATGCGCGCCCAGCTCAAGCACCTGCTCGAGCAGGCCAAGCGGCCCAACGTCCGGCTGCAGGTGATTCCGTTCCACTCCGGCGGGCACTCCGCGGCGGGCGGCGCGTTCACCGTGCTGCGCTTCCCCGACCAGGAACTGCCCGACGTGGTGTACATCGAGCACCTCAACAGCGCGCTCTATCTCGACAAGCGCGACGACGTGGACCTTTACGTCGCCGCCATGGAGAGTCTGTGCGTCCAGGCCGAAACGCCGGACCGCACTCCGGAAATCATCGAGGGGATCCTCAAGGAGCTCGACGCCGAAGGCGACTGACGCGCGTCCCCTCTGAAAGCCGGCTCACAGCGGGAATGGAACCCCCTGCCGGTATGTTGTCCCCCGCAGTCAATCGAGAAAGGCGCGACGCGATGGTCACCATGTACTCCACCGCCTGGTGCGGCTACTGCCGCCGTTTGAAGAGCCAGATGGACCGCGAGGGCATCGAATACGAGGTCGTCGACATCGAGAACGACCCCGAGGCGGCGCAGTACGTCATGGAGATCAACGGCGGCAACCAGACCGTCCCGACCCTGAGGTTCGAAGACGGCACGGCGCTGACCAACCCGACCATCGTTCAGGTCAAGGCGAAGCTGGCGCCGGCGAGCGCGTAGGGCTTCCTCTAGCCGAGGCCGGCGACGGCCTGCCAGATCGCTTCGTCGAGATAGCTGACCTGCGTGTAGACGCCGGGCTGCTTCGGCTTGGCGCAGTCGACGCCCCAGCTGACGATTCCGACCTGCACGGCCGCGCCGTTTTCGTCGCGGCTGATCATCGGGCCGCCGGAGTCGCCCTCGCAGGTGTCGACGCCGCCGGCGTCCCAGTAGCCGGCGCACAGCATCGACTCGGCGTGCCACTGTCCGGTGCCTTGGTAGGCCTCGCCGCATCGCGTGTCGTCGATGAACGGCACGTCCGCCCGCTGCAGAACGGTCGGGTACTCGCCTTCGGCGACCCAGCCCCAGCCCATCACCTCGAAGACGCCGGAGTCGTGCGCCTCGTCGCCGGCGAGGGGGAGGATCTGCACGCCTTCGATCGGCGCGACGAGCTTGATCAGTCCCCAGTCGTTGGCCGCCGAGGTGGGGTCGCCGTAATCGTCGGCGACGTGGAGGGACTCGATCGCGACGTCGACCACGGCGTCGCTTCTGAGGTCGACCGAACCATGACGGACCACCACTCCCCCGGGCTCCTCGTTGCGGATGCAGTGCGCGGCGGTCAAGACGACGTCCGGGGCGATGAGCGACCCGCCGCAGAAGTTGACGTCGGTGTTGCCGGCAAGCGCCAGGGCGACGACCCACGGGTACTGTCCTTCGGCGGCCGGCTCCCCGTTGATGACGGAGACGCCGCCGCCGGGTTCGTCGGCCGCGGCGGTCAGGCC
>JBOGDN010000404.1:0-2589 GCA_050742995.1 Stackebrandtia sp.
GGGAGGCCTAGCCCTTGAAATCGCCTAGACCTCGAAACTGAGGAAGGGAGAGCCGCCGCGGACTGCGAGGTCCGCGGCGGTTTGTCTTTCGTTGTGGCGACGTTGTCGGCATAGGCGCTTTATGGACCGAAACGGCGACGAGAAGTTACGTTCGTGGTTTTGCCGGGGCAGTGCCCAGACATTCCCGAAAGGACGTTCCATGCGACGACGCGTCTGGCTCTCCGGCGCCGCCGGGATCGCCGTCGTCGCGGCCGCGGCGGCGGTCGCGATTCCCCGACTCATGGTGCACGCCGATCCGGAGGACGAGGACGCCGCGGATTCTCTCGGGGGATGCTTCACCGAAGGCCCCTACGAGGCCTGTTTCACCGACCCCGCCGCCGCCGGAGGGAAGGACACGGTCATCGCCGACCGCATCAGCGAACTGGTCGCGGAGGTCGGAAAGGGCGACAGCCTCCGGATCGCGATGTTCACCTGGAGCGACGGCCACCACAAGGACCTCGCGCACGACGTGGCGGCGGCGCAGGAGCGCGGCGCGGACGTCCAGGTCGTCCTCGACAACACCGACGGACGCCACGACGACCGCGAAACGCTCGAGATCCTGGAGTCCGCCGGCATCCCGGTGACGCTGTGCGCCGACACCTGCCTCGCGGACGTCAAGCTGATGCACAACAAGCTGTTCCTGTTTGACGTGGACGGCGAGAAGTCGGTCATGCTCGGCTCGTACAACTTCAACCAAAGCAGCCTCGTCCGCCACAACGACATGCTCCGGATCACCGGCGACGACAAGCTGCACGAGTTCTTCACCGGCTACTGGAACCGGTTGAACGTCCAAAGCTGGACCTATGACGGCGAGACCTGGGACTCAGACGCCGACCGCTCCAGCACCGGCGACCTTGCGGTCGACGCCGCCGTATACCCGCGAGAAGAGGACAGCCTCGTCCAGGTGCTCGGCGACGTCGAAGGATGCGCCGCCGACGGCGAAAGCAAGGTGTGGATCTCGAGCTGGCGGGTGCGCCACCACCGTCCGGAGATCCGCGACGAGCTGGTCAGGCTGCACGACGCCGGCTGCGACGTGCGGGTGTTGATTCCCCCGGTGGACGACAGCGTCCGCGGCCACACGGACTGGCCCGAGATGAAGGAGTGGCTTGTCGACGGCGGCCTCGACGCCGACAAGATCGGCCGCCACGACGCCATACACGACAAGTACACGGTGATCGACGCGAAATACGACGGCGAATACCAGGGGCTGGTCTTCATGGGCTCGCAGAACTACAACGTGCAGTCGCTGCGAAAGAACGACGAGGCGACGGTGCTGGTCAAGGACGACGCGCTCGCGCAGCTGTACGTCGAGTTCCACGAGGGCGTGTTCGCCGAGGCCGACGTCTAGGGCCACACGGCGTGCGCCGCCGTTTACAGGCCTTCGGCGACCAGGTCCGTCAGCTCTTCGACGGTGAAGCTCACCGGGTTGTTGCCGAGACGCTCCACGTTCACGCGCGCGGTCAGCTCGGCGACCTGCTCGCGAGTGCCGATCCCGAAGTCGGGCAGTTTCAGGGAAAGGCCGCACGAGCCGGCCAGCTCGACGAAACGATCCCGGGCGGCTTCGCCGGAGTCGGCGCCGAACGCGTCCAGAATCGACCGCATCGCCGCCGCGTGCGTGTCGGCCGACACGGAAGGCTGCAGCCGCCCCGGGTCGGCGTCGGCGTGCGCGGCGATGAAGCCGCCGAGAGTCAACGCCACCGCGTGGCCGTGGCTGACGCCGTAGGACTTGGTGACGCCGTACGACAGCGCGTGGGCGGCGGTTGTCTTGGAAACGTCGATGGCGCGACCGGCCAGGTGCGAGCCGGCGGACATGTCACGCGCGGACTCGGCGTCGCCGGAGGCGACGAACGCCGGCAGGGCCGAGACGAGGAGGTTCAGGGCGTCGCGGGCGTAGCCGCGGCTGGCGTCGCTGGAACCGGCGGCCCACAGGCTCTCCACGGCCTGCGCCACGGCGTCGATTCCGGAGGTGGCGCGCTGGTACGGCGACGCGCTGCGGGTCAGCTTCGGGTCGAGCAGCACCGTGTCGGGCAGCATGGCCGGCCCTGCGATGGAGAACTTGTCCTCGCCGATGTAGACCACCGCGAAGTGGGTGGCCTCGCTGCCCGAGCCGGACGTGGTGGGCGCCAGGACCAGCCGCATGTCGCGTCGCGTCACCGGCTCGCCGGCGCGGATCGCGTCGTGCAGCTTGTCGGCGTCGACGACGCCGCGGTACGCGCACAGCAGCTTGGCCATGTCCATGGCGCTGCCGCCGCCGACTCCGAGGATCGTGTCCGGCTGGAACTCCTCGATGATGCGCAGGCCGACGATGAGGTCGGCGGCGTCGGTGTTGGGTTTGAACTCGCTCCACCGGCGCACCTCGGCGACCTGCTTGAGGTCGCCGAGGCACCGGTCGGCGCCGGAAAGCTCGAAGGCGTTCTGCCCGCAGATGAGCACCGCTCGCCTGCCGTCGAATCCGGAGACCAGCTGCGCCATCTCGAGGACGGCGTCGTCGCCGAAGCGGACGTCGCGGTCGTCGGGGATCGTCGGCATGGGTTACCTCCGCAAGGGGTT
>JBOGDN010000405.1:0-4731 GCA_050742995.1 Stackebrandtia sp.
CCTTGCGAAGCGTCGTCGTTGGAGTTTTTACTCGCGGCGTTGTCGGTGCTTCCGCATCCGACGCCGGGATGCAGAAGCGCCTCCGCCTTGCGACGCATCCACCTGGAGGCCGCTCGCGACGGAAGAGAATGAAGTTAAGAGCTTTAGCCCGTCGAGGTACCCGCGGATTTGGCTGGGCGTGCGCAGTCGGACCACGTCGACGCGGCCGGCGCGGGCGTTCAGCTTTTCCAGCAGCCGGACGCGATGGTCGGCGGGGAAACGCCACACGTAGCCGACGAACTCCCAGTCGATCCGCTCGGCGCAGTCGTCAAGCGGGTCGGCTCGATTGCGAAGGATTCGGCGTTTCGCGATTCGCCACAGGCAGCGCCGGCGCGGCGTGTCGACGAAGACCACGGTGTCCGCGCGCGCAAGACGCGTCTCGAGCGTGCTGTCGTAGTTGCCGTCGTGGATCCACGCGTCCTCGGCGATCAGCTCGGCCACGCGTGCGCGCCATTCGTCGGGCTCGGGCCGCACCCAGCCGGGCCTCCAATACTCCTGGTCGAGGTGGGTCAACGGCAGGCCGAGACGATCCGCCAACTCACGGGCCACGGTGGATTTGCCCGCGCCGCAGCAGCCGACGACCAGCACCCGGCGAGGCGCCCGAAAAACTTTCAAACTTTCTGACACAAGGCGTAACTACCCCATCGTGGTCTCGTTGTAATAGACGTCGGAGCAAGAATGGCAAACAGCAAAGAAGCTGAGGTCATTTGAGCCTTAGGGCGACGCTCGTGACAAGAACGGCCGATGCCCTGTCGGTCGAGGGGTGGCGACTGGGCATTGTGCATATAAGGGGCCGGACTTCTGAGGGGTGAGTCCGGCCCCATTTTCGTGTTCGCCTGCGGCGAACCAAAGGCCGGACTCTGATGCTTTCTGGGGGGCAGCGCCCCCCAGACCCCCACGCGGCCCCATTTCCTGGCGAGCGTTCGCCTCAAGTTGACCTGATATGTCTATTATGGTACATGGGCGAGCAGATTGCTTGGGCGGTTTAACCTGTGTACGTTGGCCTTTGCGGAAGCGGGAAGGGGCGACGTCGGTGGTAGAGCCGTTGACGGGCATGGCGCTGGGCGGCTTGGTGGGTTGGGTGACGCAGCGGCTCGGGGACAAGGCCGTCGCGGGCGCGAAGCGGCGGCTGCGGGCTTCGGCCGGAGGCCCCGCCGACGAACACGCCGTGAATCAAGCGCTGATCCAGGCGGTGCGCCATGCTGTGGCCGCGGCGACCGCTGAGGTGTACGGGGAAGACACGTCGCGGGCCGCCCATGCGAAGGTGTCGCTGCTGGAGCGCGAGGCGCGGCCGGGGGCGACGCTTCCTCTGGCGGACGGCGCCGACTTGGCGGATCTGCCGCACGCGGTGCGGGACTGGGTGGCGGAGACGTTTTATCCGGCCGACGACGATTCGGCGCGCGAGCAGGCGGCCGGGCATGAGTTGTCCAAGCCGTTGTGCCTGGCGATCCTGAAGGAGATCGAGCGCGAGGCCACGCGCGGCGGAGGCGACCTGTATCGGCTGTGGAGCGTGTTCTGCCTGCGCGAACTGGGGGTGGACCTCGCGGCGGCCAAGGCGCGCGACGACTCGCGGTGGGAGTTTTGGCCGGTGGACCAGGCGGGCGTGGCGTTCGTCGGGCGCGACGAGGCGCTGGCCGCGCTCGACGTCGGCGACGAGCTGCGGATGGTGTGCTCCGTGGACGGCATGGGGGGCGTCGGCAAGACCGCGCTCGCCGTGGCCTACGCCGAAAAGGTCGCCGCGCGCTACCCGGACGGACGGGTGTTCTTCGACTTCGACTCCTACTCCTGTGAGCGCGCCAAGAAAACTGCCGAGGACGCGCTGCGGGCGGTGCTGCGCGGCACCTGCCTGAGCGCTCGAGACATCGACGGCCTCGACGCGGCCGGGCTGCAGGCGGCCTGGCGTCGCGCTGCGGAGGGTCGGCGGCTGGTGATGGTGTGGGACAACGTCGCCGAGACCGCGCAGATCGCGCCGCTGCTGGTGCGCCAAGCGGGGTGCCTGACGCTGGTGACGGGCAGGCGGCCGCTTGACGTGGACGACGCGCGGTCGGTGAGTCTCGACGTGATGGGCGAAGCCGAGGCCGCGGCGCTGTTCGCCCGCGTGGCCGGATCGGATCGCTGCGACGACGCCGAGTTGACCGCCAGAGCCGTGCGCGCGTGCATGTACATGCCGGTCCTGGTCAAGCACCACGCCACGCGGCTGCGCCGCAAGCCTTCGCTGCGCGAGCTCGTCGCCGAGCTGGAGCACCACGCCGTCCGCGACGCCAAGGACCGGCTGTACGCCAGCCTCGCCTTGTCATACGAAGAGTTGGACGTGCGCGAGCAGCACGCCTTCCGGGTGCTCGGCGCCCACCCCGGCGAGCACCTCACCGTCGAGGTCGCCGCCGCGGCCATGTCCTGCCGCGTCGAGGAGTCGATCAAGGTGCTGGAGGGCCTCGACGCCGCCGGCCTTGCGCAGCGACACGCCACCGACCCGCCCGCGCCCGAGCCGCGGCTGTACGCCTACGCCGCCCACGACGTCATCCGCGACTACGCCGCGCACGTCTCCCGCGGACACGCCGACGAGCGCGTGGCCATACGCCGCAACATCGTCGACTGCTACCAGCGGCGGCTCGACGAATACGTCGACGTCGACTTCGCCTGGTTCAGCATCGAGGAGTCAAACATTCGCGCCGCCAGCCTGTCCGGGCGAGACGGGCCGGTCGCGCGGCTGGCCTTCAAACTCGGCGAGCGCCACGGCCTCTCCGGCAACACCGCCGCCTCGGCGGTCGCCTACGGCCACGCGGCGACCGTCTTCGAGGCCGTCGGCGATCGGACCGGCCAGTCCCAGGCGCTGATGGGGCTGGCCGCCGGAGCCCGCCGCCGGGGCGACTTCGCCGTGGCCGACGACCTGTTCGGCCGGGCCGCGAGAACCTTCGAAGAGTGCGGAGACTGGACCAGATACGCCCAGGCGCTGCAAGGCATGGCCGCGGTGGCGCGCAGACGCGGCGGCCTCACCGTGGCCGACCGGCTCTACCGGCAATCCGAGGAGGCGTTCCTCACCGCCGGAGAAGACGTGCGGGGACGCGCCAGCGCGCTGCAGGGCCGGGCGGCCGTCGCGCGTGAACGCCGCCTTTTCGACGAGGCCGAAGACCTCTACCGGCAGGCGCGCGAGGTGTTCGAGGCCGCCGACGACAAGAGCGGCGTCGCCAACACGCTGATGGGGCTCGGCGCCACGGCACGCCGCCGAGGCGATCTCGACGCGGCGACGCGCTGGTACAGCAACGCGGCCGAAGCCTTCGCCGAGGCCGACAGCCAGGCGGGCCGCGCTCAGGCGCTGTACGGGATGGCGTCCGCCGAGGCCCGCAAGCCCGGCGGAAAGGCGAACGCCGCGCAGCTGTTCCTGAAATCCGCCGACGCGTTCGAATCCGTCGGCTACCGGGTCGGAAACGCCCAGGCGCTGGCGGGTCTTGCCGGGTGCGTCGACCGTGCGACGGCCTGTGCGCTGTTGCGGCGGGCGCTGGCGGTCTTTGAAGAGATCGACGCCCCGGACGCCGAACGGGTCCGCCGCCGGCTGCGCCGCATGGGATGCGACCGGGCTTGAGTCTCGGCTACGCCGTCGGGGTCTTGACGTGCGCGCGCACCCAGTCGACGATGGCGTGCGTCGTGGCTCCTGGGGTGAAGATCTTGGCCACGCCGAGCGACTCCAGCTGCGGAATGTCCCCGTCGGGAATGATGCCGCCGCCGAAGACGACGATGTCGGCGGCGTCGCGTTCGCCGAGCAGCTCGACGACTCGCTTGAAAAGCGTCATGTGGGCGCCGGAGAGGACGCTGAGTCCGACCGCGTGGGCGTCCTCGGCGATCGCCGCGGCCACGATCTGCTCGGGAGTTTGGTGGAGCCCGGTGTAGATGACCTCCATGCCGGCGTCGCGCAGGGCGCGGGCGACGACCTTGGCCCCGCGGTCGTGACCGTCAAGGCCGGGCTTGGCCACCACCACGCGAATCGGCGTTTCCACTGGCAGTCCCTCCAGATCCGCTTCGACGGCGTCGTCGGCGACGTCCGTCGCAGCCGAGCTTAGCTGCCGCGTCCGGTCGACTTAACGACGCCTAAGCGGGATGTGGCGGGAGACGGGGCCGTCGACGTGCCGGCGCTCAGGATTCACGGATGTACGTCAGGGCGAAATCCACGTTCCACGTCACGCCGTCTTTCGACATCTCCCACTGCGCGTCCACGGTGTCGCCGTCGGGGCTCAGTGTGCCGGTGAAGCGCTGATTGAACCCGGGCGCGTCGCGCCAGATCGCCCACACGCCGTCGTCAAGCGTCATTTGGTACACCCGATGCACGCCGCGGGCGTCGGCGTACAGCATGGTGAACTCTTCGGACGCGTCGTCGAGACCGATCACGGCGGTGGTCGGAAACGGCGCGTTGTCCCGCCACGCCTGCGGCGCCGTGGCGGGAATGGCGTCCACGTCGGAGATCTGGCGCAGAAACGCGCCGCCGTCCTGCCACGCGAATTCTGCCCACGCGTCGCCGAGCCCCTCGACCCTCGGCCGTACGATCCACCGGCCGACCAGCGCGTCGAGCCGTGCGAGTGCGGGGTGTCTGCCGTCCATTTTCGGATCCGTTCTCGACGTGGTCGTCAAATGCGCGTCGTCGCGACGCCAGACCTCCACCTTGTCACGAAACTCCGGCGTGCGTCGCCGGACAGTCGCGGG
>JBOGDN010000406.1:0-7014 GCA_050742995.1 Stackebrandtia sp.
GGTGTAGGGCGCGTCTGCCGCGACGGGCCCGGCGGCGCGCAGCGCGTCCTCGGTGTAGTCGTACTTTTCGTATGTGTACGTGTACTCGAGGTCCTTTGTGGTGTCTGATTCGGAGGTGACCGTCTCGGCGTTCGAGTCCCACCTCCACGAACCGTCGACGTCGATCGAGCTCAAGCCGTCGTACAGCGGCAGCGCCCGGTCCTCAAGGCCGGTGGCCTTGAACGTCGCCTCGTAGGTTTCGCTTTCGACGCCGTTGTGGACGCCGTCGGGGTAGTCCACCGTGCCCGACGCCGCTTGCGTGCCTTCGCCCTCGGCGTCGGTGTCGGGCTGGAACCCGTCTTCGGTCAGCTCGCTGGCGCTCCACATCTTCATGCGGCCGGGATCGGGGTCGTCGGTCGAGACGAAGCCGACCTCCCAGGTCTGGGTGGTGTCGAGCGCGCCCTGCAGACCGGCCACCGGGTTGACTCGGTTGAAGCCGCTCCCGTCCCCGTCTCCGTCGCCCGCCTCGGCGCCGAAGCCCTCGGCGAACTCGTCGACCAGCCCGTTGGTGACTCCCGGGATGAGCGCCGGCAGGATCAGCGCCAGCGGCAGGATCGCCACGGTGATCCAGCGTCCGGTGGTGGCGAGCGGGGACGCCTCCCACTCTCCGAGCCCGCGACCGTCGCCGCTGAAGCGGCGGCCGTAGCTGCGCACCCTGTCCACGTTGTCGGTCATCAGCAGCCACAGGTAGCCCGCCGCGCCGGGCAGGAACACGATCCACGGCGTGCTTTCGGGGTACAGGGCCACCGGAACCAGGTAGAGCGCGAGCAGCGGTATGCCCACAAGCGACGGAGATCGCAGCAGCGAGGTGAACAGCTCGGTGAGGATCGCCAGTCCGGCGACGCCGACCACCAGCAGGAACACCAGCCCCTCGGTGGCCTCGACCGGAACCTCCATCACCCGGACGTCCTCGCCGGCGGAGGCCATCAGCGCGCCGAAATGCGCGAAGGTCTCAGCCGACGGGACGACCCCCGCGATCTCCCCGCCGCTGCGGAACATCAGCACGCAAAACTGCAGCCCCGCCGCGAACATGGCGAGCACCTGCAGCAAGGCGTTGCCTCGCAGCGCCCGCACGCCGATCGACGCGCCGACGACGACCGCGACCGCCAGCGCCGCCGGGATCAGCCACTCGAACAGACCCGCGTAGATCGCGCTGAGCGGGGCGCACCCCAGCACCAGCGCGGCGCCTGCCACGACTGAGACGGAGCGACGTTGGTTCATCGGCTTCCTCCCGAGATGGTCTCGGCCATGGTCGCGCGTTCGGCGAAGCCTTGCGTCCCACGGGAAAGCTCGTGCCACAGGTGCGGCAGGTGTGCGCCGTGCCGCACCGCGATGACGCGCCAGCCGGCGCGCATCAGCGTCAGGGTGCTGGACTGGAAGGCGCGGTCGGCCTCGCCGCGCTGGCCTTCGGGCAGCTGCTGCCAGGTGGTGGCGTCCATCAGCAGCGCCACGCACGTGGCCCCGGAGGTGCGCAGGCCGGCGAGCTGCTTGGCTTCCTTCTCGGTCACCATGCCGAGGATGGCGACGATGAGGCCGCCGCGATCTCGCCGGTTCAGTTGCTCGATCAGCCCGCCGACGTCGGTGCGCCGCTCTGTGCGCACCGCCGCCAGGTGGTCCATGATCGCGCCGTCGCCGGACGTCTCCGGCGTCAAGTCGGCGGTTTCGGTGACCATGCGCAGCTTGTAGCCGCCGACGCGCAGGTTGTGGGTGACGCTGGCGGCGGCCGAGACCGCCCATTCGAACGACGAGCCCACGCTTTCGCCGCGGTGGCCCGCGGCGCGCACGTCGAGCAGCACCGTGGCCCGGCTGTCCCAGGGCTGCTCCTCGCGGCGCACCATCAGCTCGCCGGCCTTGGCCGTCGTCGGCCAGTGCACCCGGCGCAGGTCGTCGCCGTGGCGGTACTCGCGGGTGGCGGCGTCGTCGTCGCCGTGGACGGCCACCGCGCGGGAGCGGCTGTCGCCGCTGGCGGCGTGCTCGCCGGGCATGCGCACCGTCGGCAGCGGGGTGATCGTGGGGATGACGGTCAGGTGGTCGACGGCCGGGTAGGAGCGGGTCAGCTCGACCAGGCCGAACGGGTCGGTCAGCCGCACGATGAGCGGCCCGATGTCGTAGCGGCCCCGGTTCTCCGCGCACACCGTGTACGACACCGCGCTGCCGCCGCCTCCCAGCAGCCGCTCCAGCACCAGGCGGGGCCGGTTGCCCAGCGCGTAAGGCAGCCGGTCTTCGAGCATCATCGTCCCGGTGGGGACGCGGGAGCGGTTGCGCAGCCGCAGCGTCACGCGGGCCTGCTGTCCCACCTCGACGCGCACCGGGTCGAGCACGCGCGAGGAGGAGATTCGGTAGCGGGTACGCGAAATCACCACCACCGACGCCAGCGGCAAGATGCCCACGAGCGCCGCGGCGCGCATCAAGTCCTTCTCGCCGAGCAGAAACGACAGCAGCACCAGGGCCACGCTCACCGAGATGAGCGATTTGCCTCGAAGGGTCAGGCCGCGAAACGCTTCTCCCACGGGCGATCAGCGCCTGGGGTTCTTGCGGGTGTCCAGCACCGGCAGCCGGTGGACGATGTCGGCGATGATCGCGTCGGTGGTGCGCCGCGCCAGCTGCGCGTCGGACGTGGAGATCACCCGGTGAGCCAGCACGGGCACGGCCAGCGCCTGGATGTCGTCGGGCAGCACGAAGTCGCGGCCTTCGAAGGCGGCGATGGCCCGCGAGGTGCGCAGCAGCTGCAACACCGCGCGCGGGCTCGCCCCCAGCCGCAGGTCGGGGGCCTGCCGGGTGGCCCCGACCAGCGCCACGGCGTAGCGCTTGATGGCCTCGGAGACGTGGATCGACCGCACCATGTTGATCATGCGGCGCACCGTGGCGGCGTCGACGACGGCGCGCAGCGACGAAAGCGGGTTCACGGTGCCGTGCACGTCGAGCATCTTCAGCTCGGCTTCGGCGTCGGGGTAGCCGATGGCCACTCGCGCGGTGAACCGGTCGCGCTGCGCCTCGGGCAGCGGGTAGGTGCCTTCCATCTCGATGGGGTTCTGCGTGGCCATCACCATGAACGGCGTCTGCAGGCCGTAGGTGGTCCCGTCGACGGTGACTTGACGCTCCTCCATGCACTCCAGCAGCGCCGACTGGGTCTTCGGCGAGGCGCGGTTGATCTCGTCGCCCACGACGATGTTGGCGAATACCGCGCCGGGCTTGAACGCGAACTCGTGAGTGTCCTGATTGAAGATGGACACTCCCGTGACGTCGCTTGGCAGCAGGTCGGGCGTGAACTGGATGCGGCGCACCGAGCAGTGCACCGTGGTGGCCATCGCCTTGGCCAGCATCGTCTTGCCGACTCCGGGGACGTCTTCCACCAGCAGGTGACCCTCGGCGAGCATCACCGAGAAGGCCAGGCGCACGATGGCGGACTTGCCCTCGATCACCTTCTCGATGTTGGTGATGACGGCGTCGCTTGCGGCCTTGAACTCCGCGGGGGACATGGGAGTCTCCGGCGTCGTCGACGAGTGCTGCGCTTGGGGGGTCGAGCCGACGGATTGTGCTGTCACCGGCGGTGCTCCTTAGACGTCGATGGGCTTCTCGCCGGTCGGCAGGCGGAGCGTGCCGCACGGCGGTGATTCACCTTAGTTTCATATGTCGACAGCTCCCAGTGTGTCAGGCGTCTGGGACAAGACATCATGCCTGAACGGGGCAAGTTTCCCCACCTGCCCGCGCTGACGTCCCGTAGCCGATCGAAACGCCTGCGTCCGGGAGGATGTGCTGCGCTACACTGCACCCTATGCAATGGTGCGCGCTGCTCCTTACCAGGCCGTGCTGACGCGAGCCAAATACGCGAAAGCACGGCGACCCCTCCTGCGAGAGGGGCATTTTTATGCCCTGAAGACGATATCGACACTCAAGGAAGACAATGACTGACACACAGCCGGCGGAGGCGACTCCGCCGCACCGCTACGACGCGCGGACCGCGGCGCGCATCGAGCCGCGTTGGCAGCGGTACTGGCACGACAGGGCGACCTTTGCCGCGCCCAACCCGACCGGGCCGCTGGCCGATCCCGACAACCCGCGCGCCGAGGCGCCCAAGCTGTTTGTGATGGACATGTTCCCCTACCCGTCCGGGCAGGGGCTGCACGTGGGGCATCCCCTGGGGTACGTCGCCACCGACGCCTACTCGCGTTATAAGCGCATGACGGGCTACAACGTCCTGCACCCGATGGGATTCGACGCGTTCGGTCTGCCCACCGAGCAGTACGCGATCGCCACCGGGGAGCCGCCGGCCAAAATCACCGAGGCCAACGTCGCCAACTACCGCAGCCAGCTGCGTCGGCTGGGCATGGCCTACGACCCCCGCCGCACCTTCGCCACGTCCGACCCGGACTACTACAAGTGGACTCAATGGATATTCCTGCGAATCTTCAACTCCTGGCACGACTCTGACGCCGGCAAGGCGCGTCCGATCGACGAGCTGATCGCCGAGTTCGAATCCGGCGCCCGCGCCGTGCCCGACGGGCGCGACTGGGCCGAGCTGTCGCCGACCGAGCGTCGGCAGGTCGTCGACGACCGCCGCCTGGCATACGTCACCGAAGCCCCGGTGAACTGGTGCCCCGGCCTGGGCACCGTGCTGTCCAACGAGGAGGTCACCTCCGAGGGGCGCAGCGAGCGCGGCAACTTCCCGGTCTACACCCGGCGGATGAAGCAGTGGATGATGCGAATCACCGCCTACAGCGACCGCCTGCTGGACGGCCTGGACGATCTGGACTGGCCGGAGTCGACCAAGCAGATGCAGCGCAACTGGATCGGCAAGTCCACCGGCGCCTACATCGACTTCGCCACCGACGCCGGCGGCGTCCGGGTGTTCACCACCCGCCACGACACCCTGTTCGGCGCCACCTACATGGTGCTGGCGCCCGAGCACGAGCTGGTGGACCGCCTGACCGCGTCCGCCTGGCCCGAAGGCGTCAATTCGAAGTGGACCGGCGGTTGTGCGAGTCCGCGCGAAGCCGTCGCCGCCTACCGCGTCTTCGCCGCGGCCAAGACCGACGTGGAGCGCCAAGCCGACGCCAAGGAGAAGACGGGGGTGTTCGTCGGAAGCTACGCGACCAACCCGGCGAACGGCCAGTCCGTTCCGATCTTCATCGCCGACTACGTCCTGGCCGGTTACGGCACCGGCGCCATCATGGCCGTCCCGGGGCAGGACGGGCGCGACTGGGAGTTCGCCGAGCGTTTCGAACTGCCCATTGTGCGCACCGTGCAGCCCCCGGCGGACTTCGACGGCAAGGCCTACGTCGGCGCCGGAGCGGCGATCAACTCGGGATTCCTGGACGGGCTGGACATCGAGCCGGCCAAGGACAAGATGGCCAAATGGCTGGAGGCCGAAGGCCGCGGCGAGGCCGCGGTGACGTTCCGGCTGCGCGACTGGCTGTTCTCCCGTCAGCGTTACTGGGGCGAGCCGTTCCCGATCGTCTACGACGAGACCGGACTGCCGGTGGCGCTGCCGGAGTCCATGCTGCCGCTGGAGCTGCCCGAGCTGGACGACTTCTCGCCCAAGACGTTCGACGCCGAAGACGCCGACTCCTCTCCAGAGCCGCCGCTGGGACGCGCGTCGGAGTGGGTCGAGGTCACCCTGGACCTGGGCGACGGGCCCAGGAAGTACCGGCGCGAGGTCAACACCATGCCCAACTGGGCCGGCTCCTGCTGGTACCAGCTGCGCTACATCGACCCGTTCGAACCCGACAGGATCGCCGACCCCGTCAACGAGCGCTACTGGATGGCCCCGCGCTCCGACGACGACTGCGGCGGCGTCGACCTGTACATCGGCGGCCAGGAGCACGCCGTCCTGCATCTGCTGTACGACCGCTTCTGGCAGCAGATCCTGTTCGACCTGGGGCACGTGTCAAGCCCGGAGCCGTTCCGCAAGCTGTTCCACCAGGGCATGATCCAGGCATACGCGTACACCGACTCTCGCGGCGCGTACGTGCCCGCCGCCGAAGTCGAAGAGCGCGACGGCAAGTACTTCCACGGCGAGCAGGAGGTGAACCGCGAGTACGGCAAGATCGGCAAGTCCCTGAAGAACGTCGTCACCCCCGAGGACATATGCGAGGAGTACGGCGCCGACACCTTCCGGCTGTACGAGATGTCGATGGGGCCGCTGGACGTCTCCCGACCCTGGGACTCGCGCGCGGTCGTCGGCTCGCAGCGGTTCCTGCAACGGCTGTGGCGCAACGTCGTCGACGAGGAGACCGGCGAATGCCGGGTCGCCGACGTCGACCCCGACGTGGAGACGCTGAAGGCGCTGCACCGCACGATCGCGGGCGTACGCGAGGACATGGACGCGCTGCGGATGAACACCGCCATCGCCAAGCTGATCACGCTGAACAACCACGTGGTCGGGCTGGAGCGCACGCCGCGCGCCGTCGCCGAGGCGCAGGTGCTGATGGTCGCGCCGTTCGCGCCGCACGTCGCCGAGGAGCTGTGGGCCCGCCTGGGCAACGAGGAGTCGCTGGCGACCGTCGTCTTCCCCGAAGTCGACGAGCGGTACCTGACCGTGGAGACGGTCGTGTACCCGGTCCAGGTCAACGGCAAGGTCCGGGACCGCGTCGAGGTTCCCGCCGACGCCGGCGAGCAGGACGTGCGGACGGCGGCGCTGGCCGCCGACAAGGTCGTCTCCACGCTGGACGGACGCGCCCCGAAGAAGGTGATCGTGGTGCCCGGCCGCATGGTCTCGATCGTCGTGTGACGCGCTGAGGGTCGCCTGAGACCCGCTTTCGATTTCGGCGCGGTCGGGAAAGAATTCACGCGTACTCCCGACCGCGTCGCTCGAAGGGAATCTAGCCATGACCACAGACGCGGCCACGACGGACAAGGCGACCCAAACGCAAATCCCGAGCCGAACCGCGGGCGGCGCCCGCGTTCTCACCGCGTCGAATGCGCGAATTTGACAATTCTTTGTGAAAAGGGGTCTTGCGCGGAATACTGCTATTA
>JBOGDN010000407.1:0-3791 GCA_050742995.1 Stackebrandtia sp.
GTGGCCGACTGGACGCCGCCGTGGCAGCGCGGGGGGCGACCGGACACGCCCGCCGACGAACCCGTCGCACACGCCGACCTCGCCCCAGACGGCGTGCGGGCGGCGCTTGAGGCGTCCCCACAGGCTCCGGCCGTCGACGCGTCCGAGCCCGAGCCGTCCGCGGACGAGGCCGACCTTCCCGACCCGCTGCCTTTCACCGCCGACCTGGCCGCCACGATCGAGGCGATTCTCCTGGTCAGCGACGAACCGGTCAGCGAGATCGTCCTGGCACAGACCCTTGGCCGTCCCGAACCGGAAATCGTCGGCGCCCTGCGCCGGCTCGCCGCCGAGTACACCGGCGACGGGCGCGGCTTCGACCTGCGCCGGCAGGCCGGAGGCTGGCGCTACTACACCCGCGAGGAATTCGCGCCCTACGTCGAGCGTTTCGTGCTCGACGGCCAGCAGGTGCGCCTCACCAAGGCCGCCCTGGAGACCCTGGCGGTGGTGGCATACCGTCAGCCGGTCACCCGCGGACGCATCTCCGCCATCCGAGGCGTCAACTGCGACGGAGTCATCCGCACCCTCAACACCCGCGGCCTCATCGAAGAATGCGGCGCCGAACCCGACTCCGGGGCGCACCTGTACCGCACCACCTCGCTGTTCCTGGAGAAGCTCGGCCTCAACTCCGTCGACGAGCTGCCGCCGCTGGCGCCCTTCCTCCCCGACGACATCTCCGAGATTGGCGAAAACAATGACGACTGAGCCCGACGGCATCCGGCTGCAGAAGGTGCTCGCCGCCGCCGGCGTGGGATCGCGCCGCGTCTGCGAAAACCTCATCGCCGCCGGCAGGGTCGACGTCGACGGCCGCAGGGCCGAGCTGGGTCGCCGCGTCGACCCCGAAGCCTCCGTCATCCACGTCGACGGGGAACGCGTCATCACCGACGTGCGCACCGTCCACTACGCGCTCAACAAGCCCCGCGGTGTCGTATCCACCATGGATGACGAGCGCGGACGCCGCAACCTCACCGAGTTCACCGCCGGAATCGGCGAGCGGGTTTTCCACGTCGGACGCCTCGACGCCGACTCCGAAGGGCTGCTGCTGCTGACCAACGACGGCGCGCTTGGGCAGCGGCTGACTCACCCGTCGTACGAGGTCCCCAAGACCTACCGCTGCCAGGTCACCGGCTACGCCGGACCCGCGATCATGCGGCGGCTGGCCTCCGGCGTCGTGCTCGAAGACGGCCCCGTCGAAGTCGACAGCTTCAAGGTCGTCGACGAACTGGGCGACCAGTCCCTCGTCGAGATCGTGGTCCACGAGGGCCGCAAGCACGTGGTGCGGAGGCTGCTCGACGAGGTCGGCCTGCCCGTCAACCGCCTCGTGCGCACCGCCATCGGCACGGTGCGCCTCGGCAACCTCAAACCCGGCACGCTGCGCCGACTGCGCGCCGAGGAGATCGGCGCCCTATACAAAGACGTCAATCTGTGAGCCGAAATTGTCGCGTGAGCGACGCAACTTGCCAGAAAGGCCCCGTAACGTTGCAATCGCGTGAACACAAGGCATCATTGACGGTGGGTTCAAAACAGCGTCGAGGAGAAACCAGCGTGTCTGACAACAGCCAGTTTCATGGCGTCGTAGCCATCGACGGACCCTCGGGCTCCGGAAAGTCAAGCGTAGCCCGCAGACTCGCCTCCGAACTCGGCGCGGCTTGCCTCGACACCGGCGCGATGTACCGCACCGCCGCCCTGGCCGTGTTGCGTTCCGGCGTCAGCCTCACCGACACCTCGACCGTCGCCAAGGTCGTGGAGACCGCGAAGATGGAATTCGGCACGCACCCCGACGACCGCTACAGCCGCCTCGACGGCGAAGACGTCGACGAGGCCGTGCGCGGCGACGAGGTCACCTCCCACGTCTCGGCCGTCGCCGGGATCCCGCAGGTGCGCAAGCTGCTCATCGCCGCCCAGCGCAGCATCATCGAGACGGCGCCGCACGGCATCGTCGTCGAAGGCCGCGACATCGGCGAGGTCGTGGCTCCCGACGCCGACCTGAAGGTCTATCTCACCGCCGACCCTGTCGAGCGCGCCCGCCGCCGCAGCGCGCAAAACGGCGCGGACCTCGGCGCCACCGCCGCCGACATCCAGCGGCGCGACACCGCCGACGCCAAGACCACCCGGCCTCACGACGCCGCGCCCGGCGCCGTCGTCCTCGACACCACCTACCTCGACCTCGACCAGGTGCTGACCGCGCTGCACGAGCTGCTCGAGCACAAGGGAGAGAAGTGACCGACGCCCGCGCCGTCGCCGCCGCTCATTCAGCTCCGGCTGACGCCGACGTCGAATACGACTCCGCGCCGACCCCGGTGGTGGCCGTCGTCGGCCGCCCCAACGTCGGCAAGTCCACGCTCGTCAACCGGCTCATCGGCCGTCGCCAGGCCGTGGTCGAAGACGTCCCCGGCGTCACCCGCGACCGCATCGCCTACGACGCTCAGTGGAACGGCCGCCGCTTCACCGTCGTCGACACCGGCGGCTGGGATCCCGACGCCGAGGGTCGCGCCGCGGCCATCGCCGCCCAGGCCGAGGCCGCCATGCACACCGCCGACGCCGTCATCCTCGTCGTCGACGGCCAAGTCGGCGCCACCGAGTCCGACCTGGCCGCCGCGCGGATCCTGCAACGCACCCACAAGCCCGTCATCCTCGTGGCCAACAAGGTCGACGACGCCCGCGCCGAATCCGACGCCGCCGAACTGTGGTCGCTCGGCCTCGGCGAACCCCACCCCGTCTCCGCCCTGCACGGCCGCGGCTCCGGGGACCTCCTCGACGTCGTCCTCAACCGGCTGCCCGCGCTGCCCGACGCCGACGAGCCGGGCGAAGACGGCCCCCGACGCGTCGCCCTCGTCGGCCGGCCCAACGTGGGCAAGTCCAGCCTGCTCAACAAGCTCGCCCGCGAAGACCGCGCCGTCGTCGACTCCGTGGCCGGCACCACCGTCGACCCCGTCGACAGCCTCATCGACCTTGACGACGAGACCTGGCAATTCGTCGACACGGCGGGCCTGCGCAAACGCGTCAAGCAGGCCTCAGGCACCGAGTACTACGCCTCGCTGCGCACCGCCTCGGCCGTGGGCGCCGCCGAAGTCGCCGTGGTGCTCCTCGACGCCGGCGAACCCATCAGCGAACAAGACCAGCGGGTCGTCTCCCAGGTCGTCGACGCCGGCCGCGCCCTGGTCATCGCCTTCAACAAGTGGGACCTCGTCGACGAGGACCGCCGCTACTACCTCGGCCGCGAAATCGAGCGTGAACTCAAACGCGTCACGTGGGCCCCGCGCGTCAACGTCTCCGCGCTCACCGGCCGCGCCGTCGCCAAGCTCGCGCCCGCGCTGCGCACCGCCCTGGCCGGCTGGGACCAGCGCATCCCCACCGGCGAGCTCAATCAGTGGATCTCGTCCCTGATCGCCGCCCGCCCCCACCCGATCCGCAGCGGCAAGCTCCCCAAGATCCTCTTCGCCACCCAGGCCGGCATCCGCCCGCCGAGGTTCATCCTCTTCACCTCGGCCAAGCTCGACCCGCAGTACGTCCGCTTCGTCGAACGCCGCCTGCGCGAAGACTTCGGCTTCGTCGGTTCCCCAATCGAGATCACGGTCAAACCCCGCGAAAAGCGCGCCAAACCAGGCGCCCGCAAGCGGTAGGGCCAAGAGATCCGAGATTCGAACCTGCGCTAAAGTATGCGGGTCGTCGGTTCTTCGGGAGCGACAGCTCTATAAATAAATAGACAACGGGCTATGGCGCAGTTTGGCTAGCGCACTTCACTGGGGGTGAAG
>JBOGDN010000408.1:0-2667 GCA_050742995.1 Stackebrandtia sp.
GAGGCCGTCGTGGCCGACAAGCCGGAGAAGAACGACGGCGGCGCGGCCGCCGGCGCCGGCGACATGGGCGGAATGGGCGGCTTCTAGTCCGTCCCCGCTGAAGTGACGATTCGACCGGTCCGTCTCCCGCGAGGGGGACGGACCGGTCTTCTTTTCGCTGAACGGCCGCTGTCGGCGACGCGGTCTTGTCGGCGTTAGTCTTGACGCTTCTCCCGGTTATGCCAGAGGGCGGCTTCGGCAGCCGGTCGACTTCCCGCTCTGCCTGCTACGGCGTCCGGCCTCGCGCTCGCGTTCTCCCTAGTCGCGGGGCCGGATCCCGTCGGGGCCCGTCCAGGGGCGGAGGTCTAATCGGAATTCGGGACGTAGCCGACCCGATCCGGATCCGCGCCGTCGATGTAGACCTGTTCAACGGAGTCGAGCAGGTTGCCGTTGTAGTCGTACAGCTGCCAGACCGCTTTGTTCGGCTCTTGGACGAGCAGCCGACCCGGCACAGAGAACACGGCGGAGCTGCCGTACACGTATTCGTCGTCGTTCTGTTTGACGGGCAGGTCGACGATCTCGCCGGTGACGGTGTCGACGATCATGGTGCAGCCGTCGCCTTCGTCGATCCCGCCGAAGTAGTCGTCCTCCGTGCCGACGTGGACGCAGGCGAAGCGTCCCTCGGGCGACACCGCGACTAGGCCGCGCAAGTATTGGCCCGTATTCCGGACCGCCCCGCCGACCTCGGTGATCGTCTCCTCGCCCGTCGCGTCGGTGCGGACGATCTCGGTTTGGCCGTCGATTCTGTCGATCGAGAACAGCACGTCTTCGCCGTCTTCGTCCAAGGCCGGCTGAACATGGCAGCCGCGCGGCGTGGCGACGACCTCTTCGGCTTCCTCGCCCCCGGCGTCCCAGAAGAACGAACTGTCGGCCCCGTCGGTGACGAACAGCCGTTTGGAGTCGGGCGACCAGACCGGGGCGCTGCAGAACTCGTCCGTGTCGAGAGAGTCGGGGAACACGATGCCCATGCCGCCTATGCCCTGGCTGAGGTCGGCGACTTCGGGACGGTAATTTTCGTTGAGCCAGCTGGCGTAGCGGCCGTCGGGCGACACGTTGACCGACATGGCGACCGGGGCGACCGGCGTTGCGACGGCGGCGGGGTCTTCGTCGACGCTCCAGGTGACCAACTGGTCCTCGGACAGCCCCTGAGCGACGTAATAAGCGTCGTAGAAGACGCCGTCCAGCTTGTCGACGTCGCCGGTGGGCAGCGGCTCGGACTCGTCTGAGGTCGACGGCATCGGCACTTGGTCGGGGTCGGTCGAGAACGCCGTCGCCGCGGCGACGCCTCCGCCGAGGACGGCCAGCGCCGTGATCCCGGCCAGGACCGCGCGCTGAATCCCGATCCGCCGCGACTGGGCGAGCGCGCGTTGGTGCACCGGCACTTGGTTGACGTCGTCGGCCATGTCGGACAGCAGGTGCTTGAGCTGTTCGAGTGACATTATTCGGCTCCGTTGGTGAGTTCGTCGAGGCTCGGCAGCACCGAGCGAAGCTTGTTGAGGGCCCGGAACGTCTGGGTCTTGACGGTGCCTTCGCTGCATTCCAGGACTTCGGCGGTCTCGGAGACCGAGCGGTCTTCGAAGAATCGCAGCACCACCACGGCGCGCTGTTTGGGCGACAGCGTCCGCAGGGACTGGCGCAGGCTCACTTTCAAGTCGACCGCGCCGGTGGAGTCGGGGATCGCCTGCTCGACGGGCTTTTCGCTGAACTTTTCGATCACGCGCCGCCGCCGCCAAAAGCTGACCTGCTGGTGGTACATGATCTTGCGGGTGTACGCGGGGGCGTTGCCGTGATTCTCGATGCGTTTCCAGGCGCGGTGAGCTCGGGCGAGCGCGATCTGCACCAGATCTTCGGCGTGTTGCTGGTCGCCGGTGAGCAGGTATGCCGACCTCAGCAGCGACGGCGTGTGCGAGATCGCGAATTCCTCGAACTCGGACCTGGACGGGGTCATGGACGTCTCCCTATGCCTGGACACCCGAATCGACGTCTTGGCGCTCCGGTCGCGTTGACATGTCGCGAGGAAAAGATCGTGACGTGACGCATTGCACACTCTGTGGCGACTCAGCATACGGTCCGTCGTGCGCGAAACGGGGTAGAACGCGTCCGGCCGCGGGGCGGCGCCGCGGCCCGGCGAAATCGAGCGCACGTTTTCCAAGTGGTAACGATTAAGCTCACTTTCATGCCTGACAGCCTCTCGAACCGCGTCTACAACGTGCTGGCGAAGTCGCCCGTCGTGGACGGACACAACGACCTGCTCATCCGGCTGCGCAGCCGGGCGCGGTACGACTTCGACGTCTTTGACATCGCCGTCGATCAATCCGATCGCGAGCTGCACACCGACCTGCCGCGGATGCGCGCCGGCGGCGTCGGCGGCCAGTTCTGGTCGGTGTTCGTGCCGGTGACCCTGCGGGGGGAGGCGGCGGTGACGGCCACCCTTGAGCAGATCGACGCCGCCTTCGAGATGATCGGCCGCTACGACGCGCTGCGGTTCGCCGGCGGCGCCGACGACGTCGCCGAAGCGGTGGAGGACGGGAAGATCGCCTCGCTGCTCGGCATGGAGGGCGGGCATTCGATCGGCTGCTCGCTTGGCACGCTGCGGATGATGTACCGGCTCGGCGTGCGGTACATGAC
>JBOGDN010000409.1:0-2555 GCA_050742995.1 Stackebrandtia sp.
AGCGCAGGGCGCGCGCCACGCCGGGCCGCCGCACCCGGGCGCCGGGGACGGCGGCCGCCCACAGGTCGACGGCGCCGGGACTCTCGTCGATCACGGGCCGGGCCCGCACCAGCAGGGGAGAGGCGCCGAAGCCGTCCTCGGCGTATCCGATCGCCGCGGCGAACACCTTTGAAAGCGGCAGCCTCCCGTAGCGTTCGTGCAGCGTGAGCCAGCCGTCCACGCAGCCGGGGACCGTCACCGAGCGGATGTCGCCCCGCAGCGGCATCTCAAAGCGTCCTTCTCGACGCAGCCTGTCGGCCTTGGCGCCGGCGCCGGCGCGTCCCGAGGCGTTCAACGCCGTGGGAGGTCCCACGCCGCGGTGGACGAGCGCGAACAGGTCGCCGCCCATGCCGCACAGGTGGGGAGCGGTCACCGCCAGGACGGCGTTGGCGGCGATCGCGGCGTCCGCGGCGCCGCCTCCCCGGCGCAGAATCTCCACGCCGGCGCTTGACGCCAGGTGATCGGCCGACGCCACCATGCCCGACGGCGCGTAGAATGTCGCATTCACATGCGTGAGATTAGTACTGGCGGCGACGACGCGAAAGGGCTTCATACCGCCCTTTCCGTCAGTCTCGGACCGCGATCCATGCGGCGGCCGAGGATGTAGAAGCCGACGACGACCGCCGCCGACAGGCCCGCGATACACCCGAAAGTGGGACGCAGGCCGACGACGTCGATGAGCGGCTGCGTCGTCACCGGCGACAGGAACTGACCGAGGAACATCCCGGTGGTGAGCACGCCGGTGGCGCGGCCGCGCAGCCGAGTCGGGGCCGACGCCACCACCCAGTTGTTGATGTTGGGGCCGGTGAAGCCCATGCCGGTCGCGGCGCACATGAGGCCGAGGACGACCGTGACGACGTTGGGCGCGATCGCCACGATCGCGAACCCCGCGATCGGAAAGACGAACGCAAGCGCGACGATCGTCGCCGAGTTGCCCACGCGCCTGATGCGGCTGAACGCCAGCGCCGCCGGCGCCATGGTCAGCGACATGATCGCTATGGCCAGGGAGGTCTGGAAGGGGTTGGCGCCGAATTCGCTGTTCAACATGCCCGGGATCTGGGTGGGGATGATGTAGAAAAGCACCTGCGCCAGGAACATCGCCGTCACCGGCGCGACCAGCCACAGTCCCAGTTTGGCCTCGTGTGCGTCGCCTTCTCCGGCGGCGGACTTGGCGGCGAGCGCGGGCCGCAGCTTCGGCACGAAGACAAGCACCGGAAGCAGCATCAGCGCGCCGACGGCGTAGATCAAGAACGCCTCCCGCCAGCCGAGGGTGGCCAGCGTGCCGGCGAAGAGCATGAAGATCACCCCGCCGGCGGTGGCGGCGGCGAACTGCCGGCTCAGCAGCTTCTGCCGCGTCTCGTCGTCGAACAGGTCGCCGATGAGCGCGGTGATGCTGGTCATGATCAGCGCGATGCTCAGCCCGAGCGCGAATCTGCCGACCAGGATCGTCGGCAGATCAGGCAGGTAGAAGCCGCTGGTGCCGGCGACGGCGAACCCGATCAGCCCCGTCGTCAGCATCGGCTTGCGTCCGAAGCGGTCGCCGAGGTAGCCGGCGAGCGTGGAGAACAGCAGGATCGCCAGCGCGTGCGTCGACAGCACCATCCCGGTGAGCATCGCGGCGTTCGGCGTGCCCGCGAACGCCTCCCTGACGGCCGGCAGCGCCGGCGCGACGCTTGCGCCGCCAAGCATCGGCATGAAGCCGGCCACGACGAGCGTGACCTTGACGGCGACCCCGGGGTTCAACGCCGTAGCGGCGGCGGAACGTTCCAAGATCGTCGACATGCGCTCTCCTGCGGCTCGGGATTGACGCCTCCCACGGTGCCACTGAGTGGCATATGCCGTCAAGATGCTTTAGCTCACAAGTGGCTCATGCTCCCTGTATGTCGATTTTGGCTATCCTTGTCGGCATGACGGGCCAGACAGCCACCGCGCCGCCGCTGTCGCTTCGCGAGCGCAAAAAACTGCGCACGCGCCGCGAGCTGGCGGACGCGGCCCTGCGGCTGTTTTACGACAAGGGCTACGCCGAGACCACGCTCGACGAGATCGTCGACGCCGTCGAGGTGTCCAAACGGACCTTCTTCCGCAACTACGAGTCCAAGGAAGAGGTCGCCACGGCCGCCGAGGCCGAGCTGTGGACCGCATACGTCGAGCGAGTCCGGGACCTCGATCTCGTGGGGCCCGCGGTCGCGGCGCTGCGCGACGCCCTGATCGACACGCTGCGCGACATGCCCGACGGCTGGGACGAGAGGTTTTTCGTCACGCGCGGCCTCATCGCGGGCACGCCGGCGCTGAAGTCGTACAGCTTGAACATGTCCATGCGGATCCAGTTCGAGATCGTGGAGGCGACCGCGCCGAAGCTTGACGTGGCCGCCGATCACATGGAACTGCGCCTGGCCGTCGAGATCGTCTTCGGCGCCTACCGCTGCGGCGCCAAGGACTGGATCTGCGACCGAAAACGCGGCGGTCGCTAGGTGCTCAGCGAGCGCATCCGCGCGGCCTTCTACGCGGTGCCGGGT
>JBOGDN010000410.1:0-12736 GCA_050742995.1 Stackebrandtia sp.
CTCACGTTGGCCTCAGACTCGCTTGCCGGCGTCCTGGACCCGGTGCAGACCGGCGACGGCTTCCACGACGACGGCTCGTTCATCATGCACCGGGTGATCGCCTACCCGGGCACCTACGGCGAACTGATGGTGCGCGGCA
The DNA here is from genome assembly GCA_050742995.1 of Stackebrandtia sp. Lineage (GTDB taxonomy): Bacteria > Actinomycetota > Actinomycetes > Mycobacteriales > Micromonosporaceae > Stackebrandtia. The sequence continues at coordinate 140 of JBOGDN010000410.1, forward strand.
TGGCCGAGCTCATGGGACTGCTCGTGGGCACCGAGTGGGACGTGGCCGAAAACGAGCGCGACCGTGTCGCCGCCGCCGTCGACGCGTCGTACGCGCCGTTCGTCCACGGCGGACTGATGCTCGACTCGGTGCGGGGACGGGCGATCTCGCGCACCCAGACCCGCGACGCCGACAACGGATTCAACTTCGCCTACGGCCTGGTGAGCCTGGCCGCCGGCCTCCCCGACTCCCAGGCGGATCTGGCGCAGCGGTTCCGCTCGCTTGCCAAGGGCTGGCTGCTGAGCAACGCCTACAAGCCGCTTTCGGCACGCCAGACCGTGCAGATTGCCACGGTCGCCCAGGTGCTCGAGGACGACTCGATCCCGGCGGGCGCCGACGCCGTCGGGCACTTCCCGTTCCCGGACGCCGAACGGATCACCCACCGGCGCGACGGCTGGCTGTACTCGCTGGCCATGAACTCCGACCGGGTGTCGCGCTTCGAGTACATGAACGGGGAGAACCTCAAGGGCTGGCACACCGGCGACGGAATGGTCCAGGTGTATCTGGACGACGACCGCTACCAGTACACCGACGAATTCTGGCCCGCGGTCGACGCCAAGCGGCTTCCCGGGACCACAGTCGACACGGCGCCCCTCGACCCGGGCGCCGGAGGCGACATCGACAACGAGCCGCTCACCGGCGCCCGACTGTCGGGAATGGTATCGCTGCGCGGCGGCGACGCGGCCGAGCACGGACTCGGACTGGCCGCAATGGAACTGCGCGGCCACGAAAGCTCGATGCGGGCGCACAAGACGTGGCTGTTCCTCGACCACGGTGTGCTCGCCGCAGGGTCGGGCATCTCCACCGAGCCTGGCGCGGACCGCACGGTCGAGACCGTCGTCGACAACCGCAATCTGCACGACCCCGACGACCCGCTCGGCGCCGAGCTCATAGTCGACGGCGAAATCCAAGGCGACGACCTCGACGAGACCGTCGTCCACGAAGACGTGAGCTGGGCGCACGTCGCCGGCGTCGGCGGCTACGTGTTCCTAGCCCGACCCGACGCCGAGGCGGGCCAGGCGCTTTCGACGCTGCGCGAGGACCGCACCGGTGCCTGGCGCGACCTCAACGAAGCCGGACCCGAGGACCCGCTGACCCGCCGCTTCCTGACGCTGTGGCATGACCACGGCGTCGACCCCGACGGCGCCGACTACGCCCACCTGCACCTGCCCGGCGCCTCGGCCGAGGCGACCGAGGACCGAGCCGACGACCCGGGCGTGGAGATCCTGGAGCTGAGCCCCGACGTGCACGCGTTCCGCGTCGCCGGCGGTGCCCTGGCGTCGGCGACCGCGACGTTGACCGCGGTGACCTTCTTCGCGGCCGGTTCGGCAGCCGGAATCACCGTCGACGCACCGTGCGTGGTGCTCGTCCTGGAGGACCCCAAGGCCGCACAGCCGCTGCGGGTGGCCGTCAGCGACCCGTCCCGCTCCTCGGCGGTCGTCGGCGTCGAGATCGAAAAGGACGAACACCATGAGGTGATCGAGTCCGACGAGCGGCTGACCGTTCTGTCGACGAAGGACGGCGCCCGCCTGCTCGCCGAGACCGGCGGCGCTCACGGCGCCACGCTCGTCGCGTCGCTGCGCCCCGGCAAGCCCGCCCCGAAACAGCGGGCGCTGCTGCTGGAGCCGTCGGCCGACGCCACGGTGCGCGGCGGCGAGCACGCCGACGACAACTACGGCGGCGAGGACACCCTGGAGGTGTGGACCGCCGAGTCCGCCGACGACGACCGCCGCGCATACGTCGCGTTCGACCTCGCCGAAGCCGACGCCGAGGTGAAGCGGGCGGTGCTGTGGCTCAACGGCGCGATTCCGATGGACCCCGACGACCGCGAAGACGAGATGCTGCAGGTCAAGGTGCACGCCCACCGCGTCGACGACGACTGGTCGGAGCCCGACGTCACCTGGAACACCGCGCCCGAGCCCGGCGAACAGCTCGACTGGGGCTGGGCCACGATCTACCGCGACTGGGTCGGCGTCGACGTCACCGAAGCCGTGCGCGACGCTTCCGGCGCGGTGTCGTTCGTCCTGGCCCAGGCCGACGAGGGCCACCACCTCGTCCTCGACAGCCGGGAAAGCGACGGACGCAAGCCGATCCTGGAGATCGTCGTCGACTGATCGCAGATATCAGCGCTTCCGAGCGCAAATGTCATGGGTGCGGCGGCCCGCGCTGCGTACGTTGAAACCAGACGTTCGCAGAAGAGGAGACGCCCCGATGCAGCGCGAGATCTTCGACGACGACCACCGCGCGTTCCGCGAGACCGTGCGCGCCTTTGTCCAAAAGGAAATCGTCCCGTACCACGAGGAGTGGGAGGCGGAGGGCATCGTGCCCCGGCACGTGTGGACAGCCGCGGGCGCTCAAGGACTCCTCGGAATGGACATGCCGGAGGAGTACGGCGGCGGGGGAGTGCCGGACTACCGCTTCTGCGCGATCGTCGGCGAAGAGCTGACGCGCGCGGGCGCCACCGGCGTCGGCATAACCCTGCACAACGACGTCGTCGGGCCGTACCTGCGCGACTTGACGACCGAGGACCAGAAACGGCGTTGGCTTCCCGGCTTCTGCTCCGGCGAGCTGATCACCGCGATCGCCATGACCGAGCCGGGCGCCGGAAGCGACCTGCAGGGCATGGCCGCCACGGCGCTGCGCGACGGCGACGTGTATGTGCTCAACGGACAGAAGACGTTCATCACCAACGGCGTCAACTCCGACCTGGTGGTCGTCGCCGCCAAGACCGACCCCGACGCCGGCCATGAGGGAGTGTCGCTGCTCGTCGTCGAGCGCGACATGGACGGGTTCGAGCGCGGCCGCAACCTGGAGAAGATCGGTCTGAAGGCGCAAGACACCGCCGAGCTGTTCTTCAACGACGTGCGCGTCCCCGCCGCCAACCTGCTCGGCGAAGAGGGCAAAGGCTTTGTCTATCTCATGCGGGGTCTGCCGCAGGAGCGCCTGGCGATCGCGGTGGTCGGGCTCGCCGGCGCCGAGGCCGTCTTCGAGCAGACGACGGAGTACTGCCGGCAGCGCGAGGCCTTTGGACGCTCCATCGGCAAGTTCCAGCACGTGCGCTTCACCGTCGCCGAGATGGCCACCGAGCTGCGGATCGCGCGCGTCTTCGTCGACAAGTGCATCTCCCAGCTCGTCGACGGCGAGCTGAGCGTCGTCGAGGCCGCGATGTGCAAATGGTGGGTGACCGAGCTGCAGAAGAAGGTCGTCGACCAGTGCCTTCAGCTGCACGGCGGGTTCGGCTACATGCTGGAGTACCCCGTGGCCAAGGCGTACCTGGACTCCCGCGTCCAGACGATCTACGGGGGCACCACCGAGATCATGAAGGAAATCATCGGACGGTCCCTGGATCTGTAACACCGGACCGCGCGAGAAAGGACGTTGATGGCCGGGCCGCTGCATGGAGTGAAGGTCGTCGAGATCGCGAGCATGGCACCGGGGCCGTTCGCCACTATGGTCCTGGCCGACCTGGGCGCGGAGGTGCTGCGGATCGACCGGGCCGACGCGGCGACGGGCGCCGACCCGTCGCGGCCGCCGCCCGAACCGCTGGGCCGGGGCTGCCGCTCCGTCGCGGTCGACCTGAAACGCGACGGCGGCGCCGAGCTGGCGCTGCGCCTGATCGAGCAGGCCGACGTGCTCGTCGAAGGCTTCCGACCCGGCGTGTGCGAGCGGCTGGGAATCGGACCCGACGACTGCGCCGCGCGCAATCCGCGGCTGGTCTACGCGCGGATCACCGGCTGGGGCCAGACCGGACCGCTTGCGCAGCGCGCCGGCCACGACGTCAACTACCTGGCGCTTTCGGGGGCGCTGCATCCCATCGGGCCGGGCGACGCGCCGCCGACCCCGCCGATCAACTACGTCGCCGACTTCGGCGGCGGCGGGATGCTGCTCGTCGTGGGCGTGCTGTCGGGGCTGCTCGAGCGAGAGCGGTCGGGGCGCGGTCAGGTCGTGGACGCGGCGATGACCGAAGGCGCGGGTCTGCTGTCGGCGATGCTGCACGGGCACCTGGCGTCCGGCCTGTGGCGCGAGGCGCGCGGCGTCAACGTGCTCGACGGCTCGGCGCCGTTCTATACGACGTACGAGTGCGCCGACGGGAAGTTCGTCGCCGTCGGCGCACTCGAGCCGCAGTTTTACGCCGCGCTGACGGCCGGTCTTGGTCTCGACGACCTCCCCAACCAGTTCCACGTCGCCTCCTGGCCCCGAATGCGCGCGCGGTTCGCCGCGGCCTTCGCCTCCAAGAGCCGCGACGAGTGGGCTTCGCTTTTCGCCGACGTCGACGCCTGCGTGACTCCGGTGCTGTCGCCGGTCGAGGCCTCGGCCCACCCGCACAGCGCCGCGCGCGGGTCGTTCACGGAGGTAGCCGGTCTGGAGCAGCCCGCCCCGGCGCCGCGGTTTTCGCGCACGCCCGGCGAGGTCGCCTCGCCCGCGCCGCACCCCGGCCAGCACACCGACGCCGCCCTCGCCGACTGGGGAATCCCGGTCGACGAGGTGGCAACGCTGCGCACCCAAGGCGTCGTCGCTTAGCCGGCCTCGCGCAGGATTCGGTAGACCTCCGAGACGACGTCGAGTTCCTCCAGATTCCACTGGCCTTTCTTCTCCACCTGGTTGGTGTTCCAGAAGACGAAGTGGCCCTCGTCGAGGTCGATCAGCGCGTCGGCGAAGGAGAAGCCGTTGCCGCCGTTGTGCCAGGCGACCTTATTGCCCTCGGCGTCGAAGATCACCCAGCCATATCCATAGTAGGTGTCACCGTCGTCCTCTTCGGGCACGTGTGCTTCGAACAGCTTCTCCTTGGCCTCGGCGGACAGCACGTCCTCGCCGGCCAGGGCCTGCTGCCAGGCGAACATGTCTGCGGCGGTGGACAGGATGCCGCCGTTGCCGCGCAGGTTCCAGTACGGCCCGTCTTCGGCCCAGGGCAGCTCGTTCGGCTTGCCCTGCGGCTCGTCGTTCGCGTCGTATTGCTGCGCCACCTTGTTCTGGTCGAATTCTGGGACCGTGTACCCGGTCTGCGTCATCCCGGCCGGCGCGAAGAGCTTCTCGTTGAGGTATTCGTCGTAGGAGAGGCCGGAGACCTCTTCGACGATCGCCGCCAGGACGCTGTAGCCGAGGTTGGAGTAGCTGTGGGCGGTTCCCGGCGGCCACAGCAGCTTTGACTCGGCGGCGGCTTCGAGCAGCTCGTCGCGGCCGATCGGGTCGTAGTCGTCGCCCAGCTGGTCGACGAGCCCGGAGGTGTGCGTCAGCAGCTGGTGCACGGTGATGTCGCGCTTGTCGTCGGGGACCGAGTCGAAGAACTTCGAGACCGGGTCGTCCACAGACAGCTCGCCGTCCATCTCCAGCTTCAGCACTGCCGCGCCCGTGAACTGCTTGGTCACCGAGCCGATGTCGTAGACGGTGTCGCAGTCGGCGGCGACGCCGTTTTCGCGGTCGGACTGGCCGAAGCCCTCGCAGTAGACCTGATCTCCGGCGTGGCCGGCGACGACCGACAGGCTGGCGTCTTCGGGGAGCGATTCGGCGAAGAACTCGTCGATCGATTCGCCGACGTCGCCGGAGGACTGCGCCTCCGCGGCGACCAGAACGCCGGCGCCCAGCGCGACCGTGACCGCCGTCGCACCCAGCGCGACCGCTGTCGTCCGTTTCGATCTCATGCCGTCTCTCCTTAGTTCTTTGAGGAATAAAGCCGCGCTCGCCCGAACGGACGAGCGCGGCCTGCGGAGGTGTTGTGGTTTAGAGCGCCTGCTCCAGCGCGCGCTTGGCGCCGCGGCGGTAGAGCACGACGGCGGCGGCGACGCTGACCGCGAGCGCGGCGATCAGGCCCGCGACGATCACGTAGCCGACCCATTCCGGCGGCCCGTCGGCTTTCGTCGGACCGCACTGCTGGGGCGGGTTCGGCCCGGCGGGCCCGTCCGCTTCGCACTCGACGTTGACTGCGCTGTCGGAGGAGCCCGCCGAGAAGAACGACGCCGCGATCAGCAAGCCGGGAATCGGAAGCAGCACCGTTCCCAGGAGCTTTTCCGCCGGCGTCCACAGCGTCGATATCCACAGCATGGCCAGCCCGATGAGCAGCGTGATCGCCGGGACGATCGCTATAAGCGTGATCGCGCTGACCGCGATCGTCAAGATCACTACGGCCGGAACCCAGGGTCGGGTAAGCGGCTCGGGCGCCGGCGTCGGCGTCGGCGGCGGGGGAGGCGCGGCCGTCGGCGGGACGGGCGGCGGAGCCGGCGTCTCGGGTTCCGGCTCGGTCGCGCCGGCTTCCTCGGCGATGGTCAGCGGATCGCCGAGCGAGCGCAGCACCTGGTCGACTTTTTCGGGAGTGGGGTCGTCGTCGCCCAAGGCGGACTCGATGTGCTCGCGTATGGACGCGACGATGTCGGGGCGGTCGGTGACGCCGCCGGCGGACAGGGCCGCGTCCAGCTCCCCGAGGTAGGTCTCCACCTGCTCGATCTGCGTGCTGTTGCGCATCGGATTTTCTCCTGAATGGTCGGTCATGATTGCCTGCCTGCGTGCTCTAGCGCGCCGTCGACCGCCGATCGGAACGTCGCCCACGTCTTTTCGAAGACTTCGAGCGCCTGTTGTCCGTGCGCGGTCAGGCTGTAGTAGCGCCGAGGCGGGCCGGCGGTCGACTCGCGCCACGAGGTCGCCACCAGGCCCCCCTTGCGCAGCCGGGACAGGAGCGGATAGAGCGTCCCCTCCCCGGCCAGCAGGGCGCCGTCGACGAGATCTCGCGCGATGTCGAGCCCGTACCGCTCCTCGTCTCGAATCAGAGCCAGGATGCAGTACTCGAGCGCGCCGCGACGAAGGTTCGTCAAGATCTGGTTTTCGCTAGGTACCATGCGACACAAGATAGCATGCCAAGCGCACCCGCGCAACACGTGTAAACAATGTAAAACACCAGCGTCGACGCCCGCCGATCGTTTCGCCGTCTCCGCAGCCCTGCCGCAACTTCGGCTTGCGGCCGCCGTCGCGGGACGCGGACTAGCATGGCTTGCGCCATGTCGAGCCGGACGATCGCGATGCACCACGTCAACGCGGCGCTGGCGGGCGCGCGGCGGCGCGGCCTCGACGTGCGGCCGCTGCTGCAGGGCGCCGGGATCTCGCCCGCGCTGCGCGACGACCCTCGCGCGCGCGTCACGCCCGAGCAGTTCACCCGCCTCATCCAGTCCCTGTGGCAAGTCCTCGACGACGAGACCATGGGCTTCGGTCTCGTGCCGAGCAAACGCGGAACCTTCGCGATGATGGGATTCGTCGCCGTGTGCAGCCGCGACCTCGGCGCCGCGCTGCGCCGCGCCCGCTCCTTCTACAGCCTGTTCCCGGCGGCCCCGACCTTCCGACTGGAACGCCGCGACGGTCAGGCGCGCGTCGAGCTCGAAACCGGAGACGTCGACGACCCCGACCGCTTTCTGTCTGAAGGCCTGCTGGTGATCTGGCACCGCTTCTCCAGCTGGCTGGTGGGCCGGCGCATCCCGCTCGCAGAGGTCGGCCTGGACTACCCCCCGCCGCCGCACGCCGCCGAATACGACCTGATGTTCGGCTGCCCCATCCGCTTCGACCGCGAGACCACGGCGCTGACCTTCCCCGAGCGGTTCCTCGATCTGCCGGTGCTGCAGGACGAGGCGAGCCTGCGGGTCTTCCTGCGCGACTCGCCGGCCGACCTGCTCTCCCGCCGCGACTACGGCTCCACGACCAACGCGCAGGTGCGGCGCATCCTCGCCAACAGCCTCGGCGGCGGGCTGCCGGACCTGTCCGCCGTTGCCGCGCGACTGGCCGTCAGTCCGCAGACCCTGCGCCGACAGCTACACAAAGAGGACACGTCCTTCCGGACGATCAAGGAGCAGCTGTGCCGGGACGTGGCCATCGAAAGCCTCAGCCGCGACGACGAGTCCATAGAGTCGCTGGGACGCCGGCTCGGCTTCTCCGAAGCCAGCGCCTTTCACCGGGCCTTCCGCCGCTGGACCGGCGCCACGCCCGGCTCCTACCGCGGAACCGCGCCGCGCTGACCGTTTCGATCAGACCGCGCGAGCGCGTCGGTCATGGGCGCCGCCGGCGTGCGGTGAAACAGTAGAAGCGTCGACTGTCGTTCTAATGGGAGGCGGGCCATGTCCGACGCGTTCATCTTCGACTGGGTGCGAACACCCCGCGGCAAAGGCAAACGCGGTTCGCTGCATGGCGTCAAGCCGGTGACCCTGGCCGCGCAGACGCTGCGCGCGCTTCGCGAACGCGGCGACGTCGACACCGCCCTCGTCGACGACGTGGTTCTCGGCTGCGTCACCCCGATCGGCGAGCAGGGCGGCGACATCACGCGCGCCGCCGTCCTCACCGCCGACTGGGCGAGGGAGGTTCCCGGCTCCCAGATCAACCGCTTCTGTGCCTCCGGGCTGGAAGCGGTCAACGTGATCGCCGCCAAGGTCGCCTCCGGCTTCGACGACGTCGGCGTTGCCGGCGGCGTGGAATCCATGTCCCGCAACAAGATGGGCTCCGACGGCGGCGCCTGGTTCACCGACCCCGAGACCAACCTGCTCACCGGCTTCGTCCCGCAGGGCGTCTCCGCCGACCTCATCGCCACCCTTCGCGGCTACAGCCGCGCCGACGTCGACTCGGTGGCCGTGGCCTCCCACGAACGCGCCGCCGCCGCGTGGAAAGACGGACGCTTCGACCGCTCCGTGGTTCCCGTCGTCGACGCCAACGGCCTCGTCGTGCTCGACCGCGACGAGACCGTCCGCCCCGGCACGAACCTGGAGACCCTCGCCGGCCTCAAACCCAGCTTCGCCGACGTCGGTGCGATCGGCTTCGACGAGGTGGCGATCGGCAAGTACCCGACCGTCGAGTCGATCCGCCACGTCCACCACGCCGGAAACTCCTCCGGCATGGTCGACGGCGCCGCCGCGATGCTCATCGCCAACGCCCGCGGCGGCGAGGCGCTCGGCCTGCGTCCCCGCGCCAAAATCGTCGCCGCCGCCGCGGTCGGCGACGAGCCGACCATCATGCTCGCCGGGCCGACCCCGGCCTGCCGCAAGGCCTTCGCCCAGTCCGGACTCACCGTCGACGACATCGACCTGTTCGAGATGAACGAGGCCTTCGCCTCGCCGGTGCTGAAGTTCCAGCACGACCTGGGCATCCCCGACGACAAGCTCAACGTCAACGGCGGCGCGATCGCCATGGGCCACCCGCTTGGCGCCACCGGCTGCATCATCCTCGGCACGCTCCTCGACGAACTGGAACGCCGAGACCTGCGCCGCGGCCTCGCCACGCTGTGCGTGGGAGGCGGCATGGGCGTCGCGACGATCATCGAGAGGGTCTTAGAACGTGCCCGGTAAATCCGGGCTCGTTCTAAGGCATGTGCGCAAGCAACACGAAGCTCGCGTGGGCGGGGCGTTCAGGTGGATGCATGGCAAGGCGGACGAGGAGCTCGTGCGGCCAGCACGTGCGACGAGGACGCTGCGTTCACGCGCGGACGGCAAGCCGTCCACGGCACGCCAGGCGCCGCCTGAGCGGCCCGAGCGGAACCACGCTTAAAGCCGAAATACGGACGGATGTAACGATGACTGAGGCAATTAGGTACGACCGCGACGCCGACGACGTGGTCACGCTGACCATCGACATGCCCGGCGAGAACGTCAACACCATGAACGCCGAGTACTCCGCGGCCATGGAGACGGCGCTGACGCGCCTGGAGAACGAACGCGACGACATTCGCGGCGTGATCGTGACCTCCGGCAAGGCGAGCTTCTTCGCCGGCGGCGACCTGCGCATGCTCGTCAAGGTCGACGACGACAACGTCGCCGAGTTCGCCGCGGAGGTCACCCGGATCAAAGGTCAGCTGCGCCGCCTGGAGCGGCTCGGCAAACCCGTCGTCGCCGCCGTCAACGGCAGCGCGCTCGGCGGCGGCTGGGAGATCGCGCTGGCCTGTCACCGGCGGATCTGCGTCGACGATCAGCGCGTCGAGCTCGGCCTTCCCGAGGTCACCCTCGGTTTGCTCCCCGGCTCCGGCGGCGTCGTCCGCACCGTGCGCATGCTCGGCCTTGCCGCGGCGCTGCCCCTGCTCAACGAGGGCAAGAAGCTGCGGCCCGCCGCCGCCGTCGAAGCCGGTCTCGTCGACGAGCTGGCCGCCGACGTCGGCGACCTGCGCGACCGCGCCAAGCGCTGGATCCTGTCCGACCCCGAACCCGTCCAGCCCTGGGACCGGCGCGGCCACAAGATTCCCGGCGGCTCGCCCAACGATCCCGGCGTCGGCCAGCTGCTGGCCGCGGCCCCGGCGATGCTCGTCGCCAAAACCCGCCGCGGCTACCCCGCGCCCGAGAAGATCCTGGCCGCCGCGGTCGAAGGCGCGCAGGTCGACGTCGACACCGCCCTCGAGATCGAGACCCGCTACTTCGCCGAGCTGGCCCGCGGCCAGGTCGCCAAGAACATGATCGGCACGTTCTGGTTCCAGCTCAACGAGATCAACGCCGGCCGCTCCCGCCCGGCCGCGCCGCGCCGCAAAACCGTCAAAGTGGGCGTCCTCGGCGCCGGGATGATGGGCGCCGGCATCGCCTACGTCTCCGCGAAGGCCGGAATCGACGTCGTCCTCAAAGACGTCGGCGTCGAGGCCGCCGAGAAAGGCAAGCGACACTCCGCCGACCTGCTTGACAAGCAAGTCGCCAAGGGCCGCGTCACCGCCGACGAGCGCGACGCCGTGCTTGCGCGCATCGTCCCCACGGCCGACGACTCCGACCTCGCCGGCTGCGACCTGATCGTCGAGGCGGTCTTCGAGAAGCGGTCCCTCAAGGAGCAGGTGCTCGCCGCGGCCGAGTCGTCCGCGCTTCCGGACGCGGTGATCGCGTCGAACACCTCGACGCTGCCGATCACCGGCCTCGCCGAGGCCGTGCCGCAGGCCGAGCGGTTCGTCGGGCTTCACTTCTTCTCGCCGGTCGACAAGATGAAACTCGTCGAGATCATCCGCGGCCGCAAGACGAGCGACGAAACCCTGGCGCGAGCCTTCGACTACGTCCGGCAGATCTCCAAGACCCCGATCGTCGTCAACGACAGCCGCGGCTTCTACACCTCGCGCTGCTTTGCCGCGTACGCGCTGGAAGGCGTCGCGATGGTCGGCGAAGGCGCCAGTCCCGCGCTGGTGGAAAACGTCGCCCGCGCCGCCGGCATGGCCGTCGGGCCGCTCGCGGTTTGCGACGAGGTCTCGATGTCGTTGCTGTGGCAGATCCACAAGCAGACCCTTGCCGACTTGGGCGAGGCGGCGCCGGTGCACCCGGGCATGCGCGTCGTCGACGCCTTCGTCAACGAATTCCAACGGCCCGGCAAGACGGCCGGCGCGGGGTTCTACGACTATCCCGCCGACGGGAAGAAAAGCCTGTGGCCGGGAATCGCCGAGCGATTCTCCACGGCCGATTCGTCAATTCCCGACGGCCGTAAGCCGCTGCGCGGCCTTGACCCCCACTTGGTCAAGCAGACGACAGCGGACGTGCACGACCGGCTCCTGTTCGCCCAGTCCCTTGAGACCGTGCGCTGCCTCGACGAAGGCGTTCTCACCTCGACCGCCGACGCCAACATCGGCAGCATTTTCGGCTGGGGCTTCGCGCCCTGGTCCGGCGGCGCCCTGCAATTCGTCAACGCCTGCGGCCCGGCCGAGTTCGTCGATCGTGCCCGCTACCTCGCCGAGCGTTACGGAGACCGCTTCGCCCCGCCGCCCAGCCTCGAAGACATGGCGGCCCGAAACGAGCGTTTCTAACCGCGAACAGAAAGCCTGGTGGTGCGGTCGGACTCGCCGACCGCACCGCTGAATCGCGGGGTGCGACGACGATCTAGACTCGGGCGGGGCGGCTGTCCTGACGTGGGCGTCGTACAGTGCCTTTCTAACGCTTTTCGATTTCATGGGTGTCGTCAAGCAGCGCGGTATGTAACGAAGCATTTAGAAATATTTTGAACCAAGGAGTACGTCTGTGAAAAGCACTGTCGAAACCCTGAGTCCGACCAGGGTGCGACTGTCCGTCGAGGTGCCGTTCGACGAACTCGACGAGCACGTGACGCAGGCGTATAAGTCTGTCGGGGCACAGGTGAAGGTCCCCGGCTTCCGCCCGGGCAAAGCGCCCCGCAACGTCATCGACCAGCGCGTCGGCAAAGACGCCATCTACGCGCAGGCCACCGACGCCGCGCTGCCCCGGCTGCTTACGGAGGCCGTGAGGGAGAACAAGGTGCGCCGCCTCGGGCAGGCCAGCGTCACCGACATGGAGCCGATCGCCGAGGACAAGCCCTTCACGTTCACCGCCGAGATGGACGTCGTCCCCGAGATCACACTTCCGGACCTCGACAGCCTCAACGTCACCGTCGACTCCACCGTCGTCGACGACGAGAAGATCGACGCCGAGATCGAGAACCTGCGGATGCGCTTCGGGACGCTCAAGTCCGTCGACCGCGCCGCCGCCGAAGGCGACTTCGTGACCATCGACCTCAAGGCCACCATCGACGGCGAAGAAGTCGAGGGCGGCAGCGCGACCGGCATGTCCCACGAAGTGGGCGCCGGCAATCTGCTCGACGGCATCGACGAGGCGTTGACGGGCATGAGCGCCGAGG
>JBOGDN010000411.1:0-3394 GCA_050742995.1 Stackebrandtia sp.
CGCTGGAGCGGATCGTCGAGTCGTACAACAAACTGGGACGCAACCAGGTCGAGCTGAAGATCCTGCCCGAGTACGACACCGCGCTGCAGACGGCGCTTGCCGGCGGCGAGCCGCCGGACGTGTTCTACGTCAACGACAACAAGCTGCCCGACTTCGCGTCCAATCAGGTCTTGGCACCCGTCGGCGACAAGGTCGACGACCCGGACGACTTCTACCCGTCGCTGCGCGAGCTGTTCACCTACGACGGCGTCGAATACTGCACGCCCAAGGACTTCTCGACGCTGCAACTCGTCTACGACGTCGAGGCGTTCGAAGCGGCCGACGTCGAGCCGCCCACGACCTGGGAGGAGTTCTCCGACGTCGCCGAGAAGCTGACCGAGTCGGGCCGCACCGGCGTCAGCTTCGACGCCGAGTTCTACCGCTGGGGCGTGTTCCTGGCGCAGTCGGGCGCGTGGCCGACCGACGAGGACGTCACCGAGATGACAATGGACGACCCGGCGATGCGCGACGGCCTCGAGTACGTCGCGCGGCTGCACGCCGACGGCTACGCGGCCACGCCGCAGCAGCTGGGCGTCAACTGGGGCGGCGAGGCGCTCGGCAAGGGCAAGGCGGCCATGACGATCGAGGGCAACTGGGTGGCCAGCGGCATGGAGACGGACTTCCCGGACGTGTCGTACGGCGTGGCCGAGCTTCCGGAAGGCCCGGCCGGCAAGGCGACGATGTCGTTTTCCGTCTGCTATGGAGTAGCCGCGGCGAGCCCGAATCAGCTGGCCGCCGTCGACTTGATCAAGTACCTCACCTCGCCGGAACAGCAGCTGGAGTTCACCGAGGGCTTGTCGGTCATGCCGTCCCGGCAGTCGCTTGCCGAGGAGTGGCTTGCCGAAAAACCGGAGCTTGAGCCCTTTGTGGCCGGCGCCGACTACGCGAAGAAGGCGGTGTTCGCGCCGGGCTTCCCCACGGTGATCGACACCTTCAACGACGGTATAGAGGGCCTGGCCAAAGGCAACCAGAACGTCGACGACGTGATCGACGAGACGCAGCGGGCCGGCGAAGAGGTCCTCGGTGGTTGAGGTACGCCGTCGGCGCAGCCGACTCGCCGGCCGGCAGAGTCTTGCCGGATGGCTGTTCACCGCGCCGGCGCTGATCGGCATCGGCGTCTTCCTGGCGGCCCCCATCCTGATGGCGCTGTGGGTCAGCTTCCGGAACTGGAGCGGACTGGCGCCGCTTGGCTTGTCCCAGCCGGTGGGCTGGGACAACTACACCGACGTGCTCGTCGAATCCGGCGTAGCCCAGACCGACTTCGCCAAGAGCCTGCGCAACAACCTCTACTACGTGCTTGGCGTGGTGCCCGCGCAGACGTTCATCGCCTTCGCTCTGGCCGTGCTGGTCAATCAGAAACTCCTCAAAGGCAAGACCTTCTTCCGCACCGCGTTCTACTTCCCGTCGGTGACCAGCTCGATCGCGGTGGCGTTCATCTTCATCTTCATGTTCAGCCCGACCGGGCTTGTCAACGTGCTGCTGTCGACACTGCTGCCGGGAACCGTCAATCTGGTGTGGCTCGACGAGCCGACCGGCCTGATTCACCTGCTGCTCGGCGCGATCGGCGTCGGCTCCGCTCCCGCGGCGCTGGCCGACAACTCGTTCATGGGCTTGTCGTGGTGGGAATGGCTGTCCGGGCCGAGCGTGGCGCTTTCGTCCATCATGGTGCTCGCCTCGTGGACGACCGTCGGAACGCTGATGCTGCTCTTCCTCGCCGGCTTGCAGAACATCCCCGAAGAAGTCGACGAAGCCGCGGCGATCGACGGCGCCACGTCGCTGCAGCGGTTCTTCAAGGTCACCCTGCCGATGATGAAGCCGACGCTGTTTCTGGTGCTGACCCTCGGCGTGATCGGCACCTGGCAGGTCTTCGACCAGGTGTACGCGATGACCCAGGGCGGACCGCAGAAATCGACCTTCACCCCGGCCTACCTGGTCTACCGGGAAGGCTTCCACAACGCCGCGATGGGCCGCGCCGCCGCGATCGCGTTCATCCTCTTCGCGCTGATCATGGTGTTCACCGGGATCCAGCGCCTGCTGCTGCGCAATAAGGACTGAGATGACGGCACAAGAAACCATGCCGGACGCCGCACGATCCCGGGTCCGCAGGACCGTCGGGCGGCGAGTCGTCGCGCGCGTCGTCGGCTACCTGCTGCTCGGGCTGGCCGCCGCCGCGTTCGTCTACCCCTTCGTGTTGTCGCTTGGCAGCACCTTCAAGTCGCGCGCCGAGCTCGCCGCCGCCTCGGCGCTGCCCTGGCCGACCGACCCGACCCTGCGCGCCTGGGAACTGGTGCTGCTGCGCAGCGACTTTCCCACGTGGATCGTCAACTCGATCGTCGTCACGGTCGTGGCGACGCTGCTGCGGCTGTTTCTCGACACGCTCGCCGGATACTCGCTGGCCCGGCTGCGGTGGCGCGGTCGCGGCCTGGTCTTCGCCGGACTGCTTTCGGTGATCGCGGTGCCGCCGATCGTCCTGACGATCCCCCGGTTCTTGCTGCTCAAGGAGCTGGGGCTGCTCAACTCGTTCGCCGGCCTGATTCTGCCGCTTGCCGTGGACGCCGTCGGCATCTTCATCGCCAAACAGTTCTTCGAAGGTCTGCCCAAGGAGCTGGAGGAGGCCGCGCGAATCGACGGCGCCAACATCTGGCAGACGTACCGCAGCGTGATCCTGCCGCTGGCCCGCCCCGCGCTGATCACGCTGACAATCCTGTCGTTCCAGAACACCTGGAACGAATTCCTGCTGCCTCTGATCGTGGTACGCGGCAGCCCCGACTACTGGACGCTGCCCCTGGGTCTGTCGACTCTCGGCCAAGGCGGCGCCGGCGGCCAGACCTGGGACTACCCGGTGATGCTCGCCGGCTCGATCCTCACCATCGTCCCCGTGGCGATCGTGTTCATCGTCTTCCAGCGGTTCTTCGTGCGGGGCATGGCCACGTCCGGAATCAAAGGCTGACCGCGGTCGGGATCGCGGGCTGCGCCGCGCTCGGCCGTTCCGGACGGTTGACGCTCGCTCCGGAGGCCGCCCCCGTCGCCTCCCAGTCGGCGTAGGGGTCGCCGCCGGGCGGCGGCTGTCGCGACCATTCGACGGGACGAATGTCGTGCATCGTCATGATCATCAAAACGAGGATGACGGCCGGAAACGCCAAGACCAGGGTGAGCACCAGCAGGGTGCCCACGGATACGCCGGCAGACACCGTGACCACGAAGATGACGGCTCCGCCAAGTACAAAGAGGATGGGTTTGTGATTCACTGCATCCAGCCTCCTCGAAGTCTCTATTACGCTACGCCCTTTGGGACCGGCGAACTCACGCGGGTCCACACAGCTCGTCGAGGTGTCGGGGCGAGACGGCGTTGATC
>JBOGDN010000412.1:0-5274 GCA_050742995.1 Stackebrandtia sp.
GTGCTGTGCAAGGACCCGTTCCGGTCGCGCGACGAGCGGGTCGACAAGTTGATCGCCTCGATGTAGCCGCGATGTGAGAAGGTTTCCGCGTGAGCAACGACGCGTCTGACGAGCAGCCGAAGTCGGCCTCGGAGTCCGGCCCCCAACCCGACCGGCCCGAGGCCGAATTGGCGCGGCCCGAGGCCGAGCCGCAGCGCGCCGAGCCCTCCGACGACGGCGAGACGTCGGGCAAGAAGTCGTTCGTGGAGCGCCGGCGCGAAAAGGTCCGCGAGGAGATCGAGCGCAATCGCCGCGGCGAGCACATAGTGCCCACGTGGGTGCTTGTCGTCGCCTTGATCGTCGTCGTGGTCGGCTGGGTCTCCCTGATCCTCTTCGCCTGAGACGGCGCGTCCGGTCGCGCCGGACGGGCTTTCAGTCGCGCCGCAGCAGGGAAGCGGCGTGGCGTCCGGCTGCCGCGCACCCCAGGAAGTACGGCATGTCCTCGTCGAGGCCGCGGCCCATGGTGGACAGTTTCACCGGCAGGGCGCGCATCGCCTCGACGAGGCCGGCCTCGGGGACGCTGACCACGCGGTGACGCTCGGCCAGTGGACGCAGCTGGTCGTCGACCTTGTCGGCGAGCGCCGCCGGAAGTCCCTGCGGCGCGGGCACGTCCGCGGCGGCCAGCGCCACGCGGCCGTACGCGGTGATGCTGTGGTGGGACACGCCCACGTGCCGCTGCCGGGCGTCGGCGTCGGAGATGCGCAGCGAGGCCACCGGCAGCCCGCCGAGCGCGGCCGCGGCGTTGACGGCGTCGCCGCAAGCCACGCCGGAAAATCCCCATTCGGTTCCGGTGCCGAGGTTTCCGGGGCCCTGTGCGACGACGGCCACGTCGGCGTCGAGGACGTGCCGCGCCGCGAGCAGCCCGGTGTGGACGTTGGCGGCCTCCAGATCGCCGCCGAAGGCCTGGCCGACGGTGACGGTCCCCGCCAGCCGGTCGTCCAGGCCGTCAAGGGTGCGGGAGAACCAGGCCGGAAGCGCGCCGCCGTCGGTCATGACGTAGGCGACGCGGGCGTCGGGCGCGTCGGCGTGGACGCCGGCGAGGATCGCCGGAAGCGCGGAGTGGAGGTCGGCGACGACGACCGGCATGCCGGCGACGTCGGACGCGGCGGCCATGACCTCGCGATGCGGCGAGTCGTCCTCGTCGACGGCCAGCGTCATCGCCTGCTGCGGCGTGTAGCGCGCCTTCACGATGTGCCCGGGGGCGTCGACGTCGGCCGGCAGCCGGTCGGGCAGCGCCACCACCAGCGCGTATCCGCCCGTGCCGAGACCCTTGGCCAGGGCGTTGCAGTTGAGCAGGAGCCGGTCCCCGACGCGGGGCTCGCCGACGAGGGCGACGTAGGCTAGCGCGCGAGCCTGCGTCCGGTCGTCGGGCGTGCGAGCCTCGATCGAAACGTCAAGCTCGGCGCAGCCGCGCCAACGCCTGCGGATCGCGGTCACAGTCCCGTATCTCCACCTCAGCACGGCGGTCACGGTAGCATTCCGCCGTCACCGTGATCTTGCCTAGTGGATTGCCGGTGCCGCCGAGGAAGGATACCGTCGTGAGTGTGTCGCGTCTTCGCACCGAGCGTCTGGTCAACCTGGTCATCTGTCTGCTGTCGAGTCGTCGTTTCCTTACCGCCGAGAAGATCGCGCAGACCGTGCCGGGCTACGAGCACGACCCGAAGGACGCCCGCGCCCACGAGGCGTTCCAGCGCAAGTTCGAACGCGACAAGGCTGAGCTGCGGCGACTGGGCGTGCCGCTGGAGACCGGCGCCAACAGCGTCTTCGACGCCGAGCAGGGATACCGGATCGCTCGGCGCGACTACGAGCTTCCCGTCGTCGAGCTGACGCCCGAGGAGGCGGCGGCGCTCGGCGCGGCGTCGCGGCTGTGGCAGCACAGCAAGCTGGCCGCCGACGCCGGCGACGGCCTGTGGAAGCTGCGCGCGGCCGGGGTCGACGTGCGCGACGGCGACGAGCCGGAGGTCGCTCCCGTGATCGCCGTCGACGAGGCGTTCACCCCCGTGATGGCCGCGGTGCGCGAGCGCCGCGAGATCCGCTTCGAGTACCTCGGCAAGGCCGACGACGTCGCCGCCAAGCGACGCGTGCAGCCGTGGGGGGTGGTCTGCTTCCGGGGACGCTGGTACGTCGTCGGTCACGACCTGGACCGCGAGGCGACGCGCTGCTTCCGGCTGTCCCGGATGACCGGGAAGGTCGCGGCCAAGGGCAGGCCGGACGAGTTCTCGGTTCCCGAAGACGTGAATCTCCTGGAGCACGTGGCGTGCTTCCACCGCGACGACCCCGAGTCCGCGCCGCGGCGGGCGACGCTGCGGGTGGCCGCAGGCAGGGCCGCGGGCGTGCGTCGCCGCGCCGAGCAGATCGGGGCGCGTCGGCCCGACGGCGACCGGCTGACGGTCACCTACACCGATCCGCGCCGGCTCGCGGCCTGGCTCGCCGGCTACGGTCCGGACGTGACCGTCCTGGATCCGCCAGAGGTGCGCAAGGAAATGGCGGTGCTGCTCGCCGAGATCGCCGACCGGTACCAGCCGGCGCCGGGGAGGTCGTCATGACGTCGGCGTCGCACCTGTCGCGGGTGCTCAACCTGGTGCCGTATCTGTTGGCACGTCCGGGCATTCGCATCGACGTGGCAGCCGCCGACCTGGGCATCAGCGTTCCCGAGCTGCGCGAGGACCTCACGCTGCTGTGGATGTGCGGCCTGCCCGGCTACGGCCCGGGCGACCTGATCGACATCGCCTTCGACGACGACACCGTCACCGTCGCCTACGACGCGGGCATGACTCGCCCGGTGCGGCTGTCGCCCGACGAGGCGCTGGCGCTCGTGGTGGCGCTGCGGATGCTCGCCGACACCCCGGGGCTGTCGAATCGGGACGCGGTGCGCCGCACCCTTGACAAGGTCGCCGCCGCTGCCGGAGACGCGGCCTCGGCCGCCGGTCAGGTCAGCGTGCGCACGGCGGTGGACGACGCCCACGTCGACGAGTTCAGCCAGATCGTCTCGGACGGCCGCGCCGTCCGGCTGACCTACTACAGCGCGGGTCGCGACAAGACCACCGAGCGCGTCGTCGACCCGATTCGCGTGGTCATCGCCGACGACCACGCCTACCTGCACGCCTGGTGCCTCACGGCCGAGGACGTGCGCCGGTTCCGCCTTGACCGCGTCGACGCGTACACGGTGCTCGACGAGACGGCGTCCGTGCCTCCGCACGCCCGCGACTTCTCCGAGGTGCCCGGCGCGGCGTTCACCGGCGACAGCCAGCTGCCGCGGGTGGTGGTGCGTGTGAACCGGCACGCGCGCTGGGTCGCCGAGTACTACCCGTGCGAGGACGTCGTGGCCGAACCCGGGGGAGAGTGGCTGGTGACGTTGCGAGCCCGCGACCTCGACTGGGCCAAGCGCCTGGTGCTCGGCCTGGGCCCCGACGCCGAGGCCGTCGCCCCCGACGAGTTGCGCAGGGCGATCCTGTCCGACGCGCGCGCGGCGCTTGCCGCCTACGACGTCTGACGACGCGTGCCGTCGACGCCTCCCGCCGTCGAGCCGGGCGTTATGGTTTCCCCATGACGTGGTGGATGATCTTGCTGGCCGGATTCGCGCTCGGCGTGATCGTCCTCGTGATCGCCGCAATGGCCCTGCGCCGCAAAGTTCCCGAACTGCGGATGGCGTTGACCGCGCTTGACGAGCGCAAAAAGGCCGCCGAACGGCTCCAGGGCCGGCTGGAGCGGATGCAGAGCGACGTCGACGCGCTGCAGACGAAGCTCCCGCAGCGCTGAACCGGGCCGTGACGATGCGGCACGATTCGGTAAAGATCCCCTCATTACGTCACGACCGCCTTGACGCTCTGGGCGCCAGGGGTCATGCTTGCCGCGATTGCGATCGGCGATGCGTTGACGGTCGCCGATCACACCGGCATACGATGGGGTCGTTCCCGTCGCTACTGGAGGAGTCGACATGTTCTCGGGTGCTTTCAAGCCTTGGCACATCATCGTGATCTTGATCGTCGTGGTGTTGCTGTTCGGCTCGAAGAAGCTGCCTGACATGGCTCGGGGCCTGGGACGATCGATGCGCATCTTGAAGTCGGAGACCAAGACGCTGCGCGACGAGGACGTCGAAGACGAGTCCAAGGCCGACGCCAAGCATTCGCGCGAGCCTTTGAAGAACAAGACCATCGAAGGCGAGACGTCGCCGTCGGAGGAAAAAGACAACCGCCGCGAGCAGGCGTAGACCGCACCTGATTCGCGGAACTCAATATGGCCTTCCGTCTTCTCCCCCGTAAGAAGAAGAGCAAGTTCCAGCGCGCCGCCGACGGCTCGATGACACTTATCGAGCACCTCTATGACCTGCGGAGTCGGCTGTTCAAGGCGACCTTGGCCGTTCTCGTCGGCTTCGGAGTCGGCTACTTCTTCTCGCAGCGGGTGCTCACGTTCATCATGAACCCCTTCTGCGAGCTGCAGGCGGAACGCAAAGGCGCCTCGGCGGACGAACTGTGCGACGTCGTCCAGAACTCGCCCATCGACGAATTCCTGTTGAGCCTCAAGGTGGCTCTGTTCATCGGGCTGCTGTTGTCCGCGCCGTTCTGGCTCTACCAGCTGTGGGCGTTCATCGCCCCCGGCCTGCACAAGCACGAACGCCGCTACAGCTACTACTTCGCCGCCGTTTCGGCGCCGCTGTTCGTCTCCGGCTCGCTGCTGGGCTGGTTCGTCCTGCAGAAGAGCCTGGAGTTCATCACCGGGCTCAACGCGGACAACTACGTCGTCACGCTGAATCTGTCGGACACGTTCAGCTTCGTCACGCAGGTGATGCTGTTGTTCGGCGCGGGATTCGAGTTCCCGCTGCTTTTGGCGATGCTCAACGTCTTCGGCATCGTCACCGCCAAGCGGATGCTCGGCTGGTGGCGAGTCGTGGTGCTGCTGAGCTTCCTGTTCACCGCCATCGTCACGCCCACGCCCGACCCCTTCGGCATGACGATCCTGGCCGGCGCGATGTCCACGCTGTACTTCGGCGCGGTCGGCTTCGCTTTCCTCAACGACAAACGCCGCGCGCTCAAGAACCCCGATTGGACCAAGGTGGGCGACGACGAGGCCTCGGCGATCGAAGAGCCCGACGACGTCCCGGCGCCGGACTCGCCGATCGAGGATCAAAAGGGCCGGGGACGGTTCGGCCGTCGGAAGCGCTTTGACGACGACGCCACCTGATCCGCCGCGAACCTGACGGAAAGGAGCGGACGCCCGCGCGGGCGTCCGCTCCTT
>JBOGDN010000413.1:0-7944 GCA_050742995.1 Stackebrandtia sp.
GCGGTGACGCCTTCGGGTCCCACCGCCGCCCACACGGCGAAGGGCGCGAGCACCAGCACCGGCGCCAGGCGCCGTGCCGCCGCCGGACCGCACGCCGAGCGTGCCGTAGCCAGCACCAGGGGCACTGTCAACGCCGCAAGCGCCGTCCAGGCGACCGCGATCCAGAGGTCGTCGCCCGACAGCCGCCGCAGCGCCCACAGCAGCAGCGAAGGGCCCGGCGGATGCCCGGGCACGGTGCCGGCGGGGTCGGCGTAGGCGACGAATACTTCGCTGATTGAGGTGGACTCGGCCACGCCGGGCAGGCGTTCGTCGGCGCGCGACGTGAAACGAGTCAGCCCGTCGGCGCCGGCGGTGACGGCCAGCGACAGCATCCACGCGAACGCGGCGAGGTAGGAGGCGACGAACAGCGTCTTCCAGCGCCACCGGGCGGTGAAGCGCCGCGACGACGCCCACAGCACCGCGGCGGCGACCAGGGGAGCGGCGATCGCCGACGGCGCGAGGTCGACGCGATAGCGCCCTTCGAACGGCGGCGCGTCGGAGCCCAGATCCATTCCCGCGGCCGTCGCGCCGGCGGCCGCCGCCATTCCCGCCGCGACCAGGGCCAGCCACAAGAGGAGGTCTCTGCGCTGATTCCATCGGGCGTCGGCCGCAAGGCGAGAGTCGAGTTGTGCCACGGCATTCCACGCTATCGGGTATCCGACAGAAACTTGTTTCCGACTGGCCGAGACGTTAGAACTGCCTTCAGGCACAAAGATCACCCAGAAAAGAACTAAAAGGAACCAAGCCGAATCGGCCTGGGCGGTCCGAAAGGAAACGCATGGCACACAACGAGATCGGCGGCCGCGACGGCCGCAGCCGTCGTATTCAGGGAGAAGAACGCGTGGCGTTGATCAAGCGCCTGGTCACCGGCTACAGCGAAGGTCAGAGCATCCGCGCTCTGGCGGCGTCGGTGGACCGTTCCTACGGGTTCGTGCACCGTGTCTTGATCGAATCCGGCGTCACCTTGCGTCAGCGCGGCGGCCGCCGCCAGCCCGCGACGTGACCGAGCGAGTCGCCGGAACGTAACCGCCTGCCCGCTCGGGCGGCGGACGCGGCCGAGGTTCGCGGACGGACGCTAACATCGCAACACCTGCGATCGATGTCGGTGGAATTCCGGCAATGAGACTTCGGTGGTGTCGAGAACTGTGACCGATTCGGCGACCGTGCGCCTGGAAGTCGACGGGCCCGTGGCGCGTGTGACGCTCAACCGGCCCGACAGTCGCAATGCCCAGACCCCGCAGATGTGGGAAGAGCTGCGCAACGTCGGCAGAGACCTGCCCGGCGACATCCGGTGCGTCGTGGTGAGCGGCGCGGGCCAGTCCTTTTCCGCCGGTCTGGACCTTTCAGTGCTGTCGGGTCCCTTGCCGGGGGAGATCGCCGCGGCCGCCGACGACGTGGCCGAGGCCCGGCTGTGGTCGTTTCAGGAGGCCTTCGACTGGCTGCGCCGGCCCGACCTGGTGTCGATCGCCGCGGTGTCGGGGCACGCCGTGGGCGCGGGACTGCAGCTGGCGTTGTGCTGCGACATGCGCGTGCTCGCGGACGACGCGCGACTGCGCGTCGGCGAACCCGGCCTGGGGCTCGTGCCCGACCTGGGGGGCACGAAGCGACTCGTCTCGCAGGTCGGATACGCCCGCGCCATGGAGCTGTGCCTGACCGGGCGCACCGTCGACGCCGACGAGGCCGCCGCGCTGGGGCTGGCCACGGTGACGGTGAAGGCCGGAGACCTGGAGGACACCGTCGAAGACCTCGTCCTGGCGGTGCTGTCGGTGCCGCGCGACGCGGCGGTGGAGACTAAGGCGCTGCTGCTGCAAGCCGGCGTCAACGACGACTCCACGCAGCTGGCCGCCGAACGTTCCGCCCAGCTGCGGCTGCTGCGCACTCGCGCCGCCAACGAGGAGTAGCGAAGCGCAAAAGCACGTTCTCGTCGCCGCCGGGGTTTCACACCCCGGCGGCCCTTTTGTATCTGTGACCAGCGTCACGACCGTATCTTGTTGTATCGGGATAGATCGGCGATATATCGTTAAGCGCGTCGGTCGGCGAACCGCGCCGACCACGTCAAAGGAGAAACCATGAAACACAGACGTGAACCCGGCGGCCGTCGCGGCCGTCGGCATCGCGTACGCCGGTTCCACCACGACGGATTCGACCGTCACGGCCCCGGCGGCTGGAACGACAGCGGCGGCTGGGACGGCTGCGGACCGCGGCGCGGCCGCGGCGGCAGAGCCCGGCGCGGCGAGGTCCGCGCCTCGATCCTGGTGCTGCTCACCGAGCGTCCCATGCACGGATACGAGCTGATCCAGGAGCTTTCCGACCGCACCGACGGAATGTGGAAGCCGAGCCCGGGATCGATCTACCCCACGCTTTCGCTGATGGAAGACGAAGGCCTGATCGTCTCGGTCGAGGCCGACGGAAAGAAAGCCTTCGACCTGAGCGACGCCGGCCGCGAAGAAGCCGCCGCGCTGACCGCCGACGGCGTCCCGCCCTGGTCCCGGCTCACCGAAAGCCGCGACCAGCTTGCCCACGAACTGCGCAGTCTCTACCGCGACCTGGGCGAGGCCGTCAGGCAGGTGTCCCGCTCCGGCACCGACGCGCAGAAGACGTCGGCGCAGAATCTGTTGAAAGAGACCCGCCGCGCGCTGTATCTCATTCTCGCCGAATGAGCGCCGCACGCCCGCCGCGCCGCTGGAATGTCCCAAGGCGACGGCAGGCTTAAAAGCCAAGCTCCCATAGCCCCCTGAGCCCACGAAAAAAGGTGAACCCGTGTCCTTCGACAGCCACGGCCCCGGCATGCAGGCGATGCGCGTCATGCGCCGAGACGAATCGCTCGCCGAGACGAAGCTGACCAAAGGCATGTTCCGGCGCATCCTGAAATTCGCCGCCGGCTACCGGCGCGACATCGCCGTCTTCTTGATCACGGTGGTGGTGTCGGCGGCGGTCGGCGTCGCCACGCCCGTGCTGGCCGGAGACGTCGTCAACGAGATCACCGGCGACGACGGACGACAGAGCGTCGTGCTGCGTATCGCCGGACTCATCGCCGCGCTCGCGCTCGCCGAGGCGCTGCTGTCGCTTGCCAACCGCTGGTATTCGGCCAGAATCGGCGAGGGCCTGATCTACTCCCTGCGTCGCAAGGTCTTCGGACACGTCCAGTCGATGCCGCTGGCGTTCTTCAGCCGCACCCAGACCGGCGCCTTGATCTCGCGTCTCAACAACGACGTGCTCGGCGCGCAGCGCGCCTTCACCTCCACGTTGTCGGGCCTGGTCTCCAACGCCATCGCCGTGACGCTCATCCTGGCGGTGATGGCCACGCAGTCCTGGCAGATCACCGCGCTGTCGTTGATCATGCTGCCGCTGTTCCTGATTCCCGCCAAAATCATCGGACGCAAACTGGCCACTCTCACCAAAGAGAGCTTCAATCTCAACGCCAGCATGAACACCCAGATGACCGAGCGCTTCGGCGTCGGCGGCGCCCTGCTGGTGAAGCTGTTCGGCCGCCCTGCCGCGGAGCTGGACGACTTCTCCTCCCGCGCCGACCGGGTGCGCTCCATCGGCGTGCGCACCGCGATGTACGGACGCACCTTCATCGTGGCGCTGGCGCTTGTCGCCGGCCTCGCCCAAGCCGTCGTGTACGGGCTTGGCGGCTGGTTCGCGTTGTCGGGCGCGCTGACGCCGGGCACCGTCGTCACCATGGCCTTGCTTCTGACCCGCCTGTACGGCCCGCTGACGGCGCTGTCCAACGTCCGCGTCGACGTCATGAGCGCGCTGGTCAGCTTCCAGAGGGTCTTCGAGGTGCTCGACCTCAAGCCGCTCATCTCCGACGCCGACGACGCCCGCGACGTGCCGAGCGGAACGGCGAGACTGGAGTTCGACGACGTCGTCTTCAGCTACCCCAACGCGTCCGAGGTGTCGCTGGCCTCGCTGGAAGACGTCGCCCGCCTCGACGCGACCGAAAACGGCACGGTCCTCGACAAAGTGTCGTTCACGGTCGAGCCGGGACAGACCGTCGCGCTCGTCGGGCCCTCGGGCGCCGGCAAGACCACCACGTCCATGCTGGTGCCGCGCGTCTACGACGTCAAAGGCGGCGCGGTGCGCGTCAACGGAGTCGACGTGCGAGAGGCGACGTCGCAGTCGTTGCGCGACGCTGTCGGCATGGTCACGCAGGACGCCCACATGTTCCACGACTCGATCCGCGCCAACCTGACGTACGGCCGCCCCGACGCCGACGACGCCCAAGTGTGGGACGCCCTGGAGCGCGCGCACATCGGCGACCTCGTCCGCCGGCTGCCCGAAGGTCTCGACACCGTGGTCGGAGAGCGCGGCTACCGGTTCTCCGGGGGAGAGAAGCAGCGCCTGGCAATCGCCCGGCTGCTGTTGCGGTCGCCGGCCGTGGTGATCCTGGACGAGGCCACCGCCCACCTCGACAGCGAGTCCGAGGCGGCCGTGCAGCGCGCGCTTTCCGAGGCGCTGGCCGGGCGCACCGCGCTGGTCATCGCCCACCGGTTGTCGACGATCCGCGCCGCCGACCAGATCATCGTCCTCGACGCCGGTCGCGTGGTCGAACGCGGCACGCACGACGAGCTGGTCGCCGGCAACGGGCTGTACGCCGAGCTGTACCGCACGCAGTTCGCCGACCAGCACGACTCG
Organism: Stackebrandtia sp.; assembly: GCA_050742995.1. GTDB lineage: Bacteria > Actinomycetota > Actinomycetes > Mycobacteriales > Micromonosporaceae > Stackebrandtia. Next base: position 4,681 of record JBOGDN010000413.1, read on the forward strand.
CCCGGCGTGGCGGCGCTTCCGTCCGCCGCGGAGTCGGTCTAGCCGGTCGACTATCCGGCCGCCTTGCGCTCCTGGGCGACAGGCTCGATTTCGGCGGCGTGCAGGCACCGGCAGCAGGACAGCTCGTGCAGCATGCCCGGCAGATCGCCGTGGTCGGAGCGCAGCCTGATCGCCAGCAGCTCGTCGCGTTCGTCCCCGGCGCGGCGCGTCATGACCGTCAGTCCGCTGGAGTCGACGCGCACCGGCGTCACCCAGCGGACGTCGGCGTCCCGGGCGCGTACGTGGCTGGCGATGCGTTCCAGCACCTCGGGGTGGTGGTCGTACAGGTCGAGCAGCAGCTCTTGCTCCAGGGAGTACCAGGCGTCGGGCTCGGCGGCGGCGTATTCCTCCACGGGGACGTCGACGAGGTCGGGGCCGTCGGCCAGCCGGACCTCGGCGACGTCGAGTCGCCACAGGCCGAAGCCGTCGCCCACGTCGAGCAGCTCGACGACCGGGTAGGAGTCGCAGAACGCCACGGCGGCCTGCCTGACTTCGCCGGCGGGGACGCGCTCGGCCCAGCCCGAGATGTAGGCGCTGCCGTAGGTCGGCGCGCCGGGCACGGGCGCCTCGTCGGCGAACGACAGCGCCACGGCGGTGTCGAGGCCGTTGCCCGTGGACAGCGCGCGGTTGAGCTGCCCGGAGTCGGAGGTCAGCAGCAGCGGCGTGCCGACGGGGTCGACGGCGGCCGGGGCGACCCAGGCTTCGGGGCTCCAGGCGACCTGGACGACGGCCGGGCGGCATCCGGACGCCAGGGTGCGGGCGATCTGCGCGGAATCGGCGAGCATCGGGGTTCCTTAGGTCTGCGTGCGGCGGCGGAATCGTCATCAGTTAGGTTGAGCTAACTTAGGTTAGCCTAACCAAATGAAGGAGCACTCGGTGAAGCGATCCCGACCCAAGGCCAAAATTTCCCGCGCGCTGGGAATCCCGCTGACTCCCAAGGACACGCGCTACTTCGAGCGCCGTCCCTTCCCGCCGGGACAGCACGGCCGCAGGCGCCGCACCGACTCGACGTACCGGCAGCGGCTGCTGGAGAAGCAGCGGCTGCGCGCGCAGTACAACATGCGTGAAAAGCAGCTGCGGCGAACCTACGCCGACGCCGTGCGCATGCCGGGCAAGGCGGGGGAGAACCTCGTGTCCCTGTTGGAGCGTCGTCTCGACGCGTTCGTGCTGCGCGCCGGCTTCGCCCGCACGATCTACCAGGCGCGACAGCAGGTCTCGCACCGCCACTTCCTGGTGAACGGGCGCAGGGTGAACATCCCGTCGTATCGGCTGCGCCCCGGCGACGTCGTGGAGGTGGATCCGCGCAGCCGGACCAAGACGCCGTTCGTCCTGGCCGCGGCCGGCGCCTGGTCCGGCGACGGCGCCCCACCCGCGTACGTGTCGCGACAGCTCGACGTTTTGCGCGCGCAGCTGACCGCCGCGCCGCAGCGCAAGGACGTGCCGGTGCTCTGCGACGAACAGCTGGTCGTGGAGTTCTACTCGCGCTGACCTTGTGCCGAGCGTCCGATTCGCGATATCGTGCCGGAGCCCGCCAGCCCGACATGATTCGAAAGAGGACAGTCATGATGCGACGTCTTCTCCTCGTTCCCGCGGTCGTCGTCGCGCTGCTCGCGCCGGCGGCGACCGCTTTCGCCGACGAGCCGGAACGCCACGCGTCGCTGCGCGCGGCGACGTACAACATCGCCGCCGGGTCCGGCCCCGACGGAGTGTTCGATCTGGACCGCACCGCCGAGGCCATCGCCGACCTCGACGCCGACGTGGTGGGTCTGCAAGAAGTCGACGTCCATTGGAGTGAACGCAGCCAGTGGCGCGACCTGGCCGGCGAGCTGGCCGCCGAGCTCGACATGGACGTGTTCTTCGCCCCGATCTACAGCCTCGACCCGCTAGAGCCGGGCCAGCCGCGCCGCGAGTTCGGCAACGCTATCCTGTCTCGACACCCCATCGTGTACGCCCAGAACCACAAGATCACCCGGCTGTCGACACAAGACCCCGAACCCGAGCCCAAGCCGATGCCCGGCTTCCCGGAAGCCTTGATCAACGCAGACGGCGCGTTCGTCCACGTCTACGACACGCACCTCGACTTCCGAGAAGACCCCGAGGTGCGCGAAATGCAGGTCGACGACATGCTGCGGATCATGAAGCGCGGCTTGAGCCGCTCTCAGATCCTGCTCGGGGACTTCAACGCCCGCCCCGACGCTCCCGAGCTGGCGCCGCTGTGGGACAAACTCGACGACGCGTGGAAGACCGCCAACGGCCCCGACGGCGGTCTGACGTACCCGGCGCTGACCCCGGACCGCCGCATCGACTACGTCGCGGTCGGCGGCTCGGCCGAGGTCGTCTCCGTCGAGACGCCGCAGACTCACGCCTCAGACCACCTGCCGACGGTCGCGAAGTTGTCGATTCCAGGCTTCCCGTGAGGCGGCGGCGCGGCCGTCTCCCCGTGTGTGCCAGAACATCTCGTCAAGCCCGCGCGCAAGGCGCGAACCATTGACCCCGTAGCGGAGCGCTGATATCTTCACGCCATCCCCCCTGGAACAAGACGGTGACATGAACCCCCAAACTGCGCTTTCGACGCCCCGATCCCGCCCCGAATCGCCTCGCCGCCTCCGGTGGCGCTTGCTGGCCCTGTCGCTGACTCCGGTGCTGGTCGCTGGGCTCGGCGCGACCGCCCTTGCCGAGCCCGCCGAGTCGACCGTCTCGCGACTCCAGCTCGCCGTTGACGACGCCGTGCAGCTCGCGCCCGGCCTGACCCTGCGCGAGTTCACCGCCTCCGGCCCGATACGCGGCGCGGTCCTGGCCGCCGACCTCACCGAGGCCACTTTGGAGCCGACCTATCTGTACAGCGGAGCCGTCGCCGACTCCGCGCCCGTCTCCGATCACCTCGCCAGCGCCGGCGCCGTGGCCGGCGTCAACGGCGACTTCTTCGACATCGGCAACACCGACGCCCCGCTCGGCGTGGGCGTCGACGGCGGCCAGCCCGTCAACGGTCCCGCCGACGGCTGGAACGACGCGATGACGGTGGCCGGCGACGCCGCGCAGTTGGACAGGGTCCTCCTCGACGGCGTGGTGACCACGCCCTCAGGCGACGTGACCGCGACCAACCTCAACTCCCCGGACGTCGCCGACTCGGGCGTGGGCGTCTACACCTCGGCGTGGGGCGAAGCCGACCGCGCCGGAGTCGTCGACGGCGCCGGCAGCGTCGTCGAGATCGAGGTGACCGACGGC
>JBOGDN010000414.1:0-5005 GCA_050742995.1 Stackebrandtia sp.
GTTCAGCCGTCGTGACCGGGGCATCGGCTACCTGACCGGCGAGGCCGACGACGCCCAGATCACCCGCACCCACTTCGTGGACGGACCCGGCGCCGAAGCCGTCGCCGCCAGGGCCCGCGCCATGCGCGAAGCCGAGGGCCGCGTCACCGGCTACGCGGGCGGACAAGCCGACGCCACACCCGTCAAACCAGTCTTCGACCTGCTCAAAGACCTGGTAGCCGTGTTCCCGGCCAAGGAGAAAACCGCCTGGAACTCGCACCTGGTCGACCTGCTGGTCGAACTGCGGCCCGACTTCTACGGGCAACGCTGGAACGACCTGGACGAGGCCGACAAAACCAGCGCGTTGACCGGCGCGCTCAAAGAGGTCAAAGCCGAACAGATCGTGGTCAGCGTCGGGCGGCGCATCGACGGCAAGTCCGTCACCCGGCGCGGCGTCAACCGCGACACCCTCCAAGAAATCATCACTCTGCGTGACGGAAAACCGGGAGGCGGATAGCCGCGAAGCGCTGCTGGCGCTAGCGGCTGTTCCTGCTAGCGCTAGCAGCCCCGCTAGCAAACCATTCCATCCCTGATCAGGGCGCTAGTAGCTAGCAGCCCTAGACCGACCTCACCCAAAAACCGCCCAGGAGGCATTCCTTGACCCTCTCGCTGGCTGCTGTTGTCGCCCTCATCGCCGTCACGCTGTGTTACGTCCTGGCGTGTGCGTACGCGCCGTTCGGGTCCTGCTGGCGCTGCGACGGCGCCGGACACATCGGCCGCACCCGGCGCCACTGCCGCCGCTGCGACGGACGCGGCAAACGCGTGCGCCTGGGGCGGCGACTCCACACCTGGATCAAACACGAACACCGCAACTCTCACCGCTAGGAGAACCGACCATGCCCGACACCGACACCGCCTCGCGCGCGACCTGCCCCGTGTGCGGGACCGCCGAGAACTGCGCCTGCTGCCTCGACTGCGGCGGCAGCCACGACTACCACGGCCCCTACGCCTGCATCTGCTTCGAACGCAGCAACTTCTACGGCTGCATCTGCGACGGCGAACCCGTCTGCGACTGCGACGAAACCGACTTCTAACCCGCCACCCGGCCCCGCCCGTCGCGGCGGGGCCGGGCACACCACGGAGGAGACCGACGACATGGACGTCGACACCGGGCAGGTGGTGTACCTGCTCCACTTCGACCGGCCCTACCGGCACGCCGCCCACTACACCGGCTACACCGCCGACCTGTCGGCCCGCCTGGCCGAGCACGCCGCCGGTCACGGCGCGCGGCTGCTGGCCGTGGTCAAAGCAGCCGGAATCGGCTGGAGGCTGGCGCGCACCTGGCGCGGCGACCGGGCCGTCGAACGCGCACTCAAACGCCAAGGCGGGGCCTCTCGCCGCTGCCCCGAATGCGGAATCCGGCCACGACGCCGCCTCGACGAACAGGAGACCCGCGCATGACCGCAATGAACCTGACGCAGGCCGCGCTTGAACACGCCGCGCGGGGTTGGCGGGTGTTCCCGCTGCGGCCCGGCGACAAGCGCCCGGCCGTCAAGGACTGGGAGAACCGCGCCACCGTCGAACGCCAACGCATCGAGCGGTGTTGGGCGGCCGGGGACTGGAACGTCGGCATCGCCACCGGCCCCAGCAACCTCGTCGTGGTCGACCTCGACATGCCCAAACAGACCACCCTCGACGGCGAAAGCGTCGAGCCGACGGGCGTCGACAACTTCGCCGCACTGTGCGACCAGCACGATCGCCCGATCCCGGCGGCCACCTACACCGTCGCCACCGCCTCGGGCGGGCGGCACCTGTACTACCGCCACCCGAGCGGCGGGCCGCAGCTGCGCAACACCGCCTCGAAGATCGCGCCCCTGGTCGACACCCGCGCCCACGGCGGATACGTCGTGGCCGCCGGATCGACCGTCGACGGCAGACCCTACCGCCACTCCGACAACCCGCTCGTCGAGCTGCCCTCGTGGCTGACCGAACTGCTGCGGCCCGCGCCGCTTCCGGCGCAAGCTCCCACGGCGGTGAACCTGCCGGATTCGCGGCGCGGCGCGTACCTCAACTCCGCGATCGCCAACCAGGTCGACACCATCCGGCAAGCCGCCCGCGGCGGCGACGGCCGCAAACGGGCGCTGTTTCACTCCGCGATAGCCCTGGGCCAACTCGTCGCCGCAGGAGAGCTGACCGAAACCGAAGTCACCACGATCCTCATGCAAGCCGCCAGCGAGACCGGGCTGTGGCTGGGCGCGTCGGCGCGCACTATCGCCTCCGGCCTCAAATACGGCGCCAGGCGCCCCCGCAACCTGACGGGGGTGGGCGCGTCATGACCGGCGCCGACGTGGTGCGTATCGGGTCGTTGTGTTCGGGGTTCGGCGGGTTGGACCTGGCGGTGCAAGCCGCCACCGGGGGCCGGCTTGCGTGGGCGGCCGACCCGCAGCCGGGGCCGGCGGCGATCTTGGCACGCAGGTTCCCGCGCGCGCCCAATCTCGGCGACGTCCGCGCCATCGACTGGCACGCCGTCCCACGCGTCGACGTGCTCGCCGCGGGCTTCCCGTGCCAAGACATCTCCCACGCCGGCGGCCGCGCCGGAATCCAGAAAGGCAATCGAAGTGGAATCTGGACGCACGTTGCTGATGCCCTTGGGGTACTACGACCGCGCCTGGTCGTGCTGGAAAACGTCGCAGCCATCGCTGTTCGACGTCCCGGACTCGACGTGGTCCTTGCCGATCTTGCCGCGCGCGGGTTCGATGCGCAATGGGGTTGTCTACGCGCTTCCGACATCGGCGCACCACACCGCCGCAACCGCTGGTTCCTGCTCGCCGCGCCTGCTGCCGACTCCGCGGACCACCGACGCCAACGGCCCAGGGCTACACGGCTCGGGCGGACAGGATCTACGCACCGCCATCAGCCTCCTGCCCACCCCACAGGCCCGGGATGGAGCACACGGGACGCCCGGCGAGGGGTTCAACCGGTCGAATCTGGTGCGGGCGGCGTTGGCGGTGCGGCTTGGGGTCGATACGCCGCGGCGATCGCCCGGTGGGAGCACGTCACCGGACAGCCCGCGCCCGAGGCGACCGAAGCCGCCTCGCGGGCAGGACGACGCCTGTCAGCCCGATTTGTGGAGTGGCTGATGGGCCTGGAACCCGGCTGGGTCACCGACGTGCCCGGCCTGACCCGCGCCCAACAGCTCCACGCCCTGGGCAACGGCGTCATCCCGCTGCAAGCCCTCACCGCCGTCCGCTGGCTCGCGCCACTGCTGTCACGCATGCAAGGAGATCTGGCATGACCACCACAACCACGCTCGCCGCACCGTTGGGCGACGACGCCGACCAGTCCGAAGAGGCTGAAACACCGGCGCGTCTTCGCCTGGTGGGCGAAGCGCCGGAGCCGCCGAGGCCGCGCACGGCGTGGACGGCTCAGGAGTTGATGGCCGCGCGCTTTCCGGAGCCGCGGTGGGCGGTGCCGGGCATCGTCGCCGAGGGCGTGTCGTTGTTGTGCGGGCCGCCCAAGGTCGGCAAATCCTGGGCGTCGCTGGACCTGGGGTTGCAGGTGGCCGCAGGCGGCAAGGCCTTCGGGACGGTCGACGTCGACGCCGGACAGGTGCTGTACCTGGCGCTGGAGGACACCGGCCGCCGACTCCAGTCCCGCATGCGCAAACTCCTGAACGGTGCGGCCGCCCCGGCCGGATTCGACCTGTACACCGCCTGGCCGACCATGGACCGAGGCGGCGACGCGGCGATCGCGACCTGGATCGAACGCAACGCCGACGCCCGTCTGGTGATCATCGACGTGTTCACCAAAGTGCGCGGAATGTCCCAGCCCGGCTCGTCGGCCTACGAGGCCGACTACGCCGCAGTCAACCTCATCAAACGCGTCGCCGACGTCTACGCCGTGCCCTTCGTCGTCGTCCACCACGTCCGCAAACTCGGCAGCGACGACTTCCTGTCCGAGGTCTCCGGCACCCACGGCGTCGCGGGCGCCGCCGACGCCACCATGGTCCTCAAACGCACCCGCCACCAAGCCGACGGCGTGCTGGCCGTCACCGGCCGCGACATCGACGAAACCGAATACGCCCTGTCCTTCGACAAAGACACCGGCCGGTGGCACCTGATGGACGGCGACGTCGCCGAACTGACCACCACCGACACCAGAGCCGCGATCATCGCCTTCCTGCGCGCGCACGCCGAAGCCGGACCGCGCGCCATCGCCACAGCGACCGCTCTGGGCGAGCCCAACGTCAAGGCCACCTGCCGCCGCATGAGAGACGAAGGGCTCCTGGTCTCCGACGCCAAGGGCCGCTACTCGCTCCCGCCAGCGGAGTGCGCCTGATGTATCCGGTGTATCCCGTGTATCCCTGCGGGCCTGACCAGCGCAAACCAGGGATACATGTAGCCAGGCTATGTATCCCGGCGGGCGACCGATGCGACCGCGCGACGCCGCACGGGCCGATTCCGGCCCGAAAACCGGCCCGCTCAGACGGGCTCTGCGTCTTTCAGCCCTACCCAAGTACCCACCTGAGCCCGAAAGGCCCTCAGCGTGGCTCTCAGCGGGCCGGCGAGAGCCTCTCTCCCAACGACAAGGAGATACCCACGAACAGACATACCTCGACCCTCACAACCCCTCACCGGCCCACACACGCCGCCCAACACCACGCCTGGAGGCCCTGATGAGTCGCACCCGTTGGCTGAAAGTCGCCGAAATCCTGACCGAACTCGACGTTCCCCGCCGCACCTGGCAGGAGTGGCGCGAGAAGGGCCACACGCCGAAGTGCAAGCGACTCCCCAACGGACAGCTCCGCATCAGCGAACGCGTCTACGAGAAATGGCTCGAATCCCTGGAAGAGGTCAACGCATGAACAAAGCCACCAGCTATGACGTGCGGATTCACGCGATTCGCGAGGACGAACGGGCCAAGAGACGCCCATATCGCGTGCGGTGGGTCGTCGCCAATCGGCCGAGGTTTAGCCGCTACTTCGCGACCGCTGGACTGGCCAACAGCTTCCACTCCAAGTTGACGA
>JBOGDN010000415.1:0-10453 GCA_050742995.1 Stackebrandtia sp.
GCTGTACGCCCACCACGACGTGCAGCCCGCCGGCGACCCGGAAGCGTGGAACCAGCCGGACCCCTTCGAGCCGGTGGAGCGCGACGGGCGGCTTTACGGGCGCGGCGCCGCCGACGACAAGGCGGGCGTCATGGCTCACGTGGCCGCGCTGCGCGCCTTCGGCGACGATCTGCCGGTGGGGGTGACGGTGTTCGTCGAAGGCGAGGAGGAGTTCGGCTCCGCCTCGCTGGAGAACCTCATCGTCGAGCACCGGGAGGCGCTGGCCGCCGACGTCATCGTCATCGCCGACTCGGGGAACTGGGACGTCGGGCAGCCGGGGCTCACCACGTCGCTGCGGGGCGTGCTCAACGCCTACGTCGAGGTGAAGACGCTGCGGCAGGCCGTCCACTCCGGCATGTTCGGCGGTCCGGTGCCGGACGCGCTCACCGCGCTTTGCCGGCTGCTCGCCACGCTGCACGACGACGCGGGGAACGTCGCGGTCGAGGGTCTTGTCACCGGCAGCGCCGCGCCGCTCGATCTGCCGGACGAACGGCTGCGCGCCGAGGCCGGAATGCTCGACGGCGTCGAGTTCATCGGCTCCGGCAGGCTCGTCGAGCGCCTGTGGGCCAAGCCGACCGCGACGGTGCTCGGCGTCGACGCCCCCGGCGCGCGGGAGGCGGCCAACGCCCTGCAGGGCACGGCGCGCGCGAAGGTCAGCCTGCGCCTGGCGCCCGGCGACAACCCCGTCTCCGCGTTCGAGGCGTTGCGGAAGCATCTGACGCGGCACACGCCGTGGGGCGCCCAGCTCGAGGTCACCCTCGACCACGGCGGCAACCCGTCGGTGATCGACGCGCAAGGTCCGCGCTTCGACGCCGCGCGCGCCGCGTTCGCCGAAGCCTGGGACGGCGCCGCCCCGGTCGACATGGGCGTGGGCGGAGCGATCCCGTTCATCGCCACCTTCCAGGAGATGTTCCCCGACGCCGCGATCCTCGTCACAGGCGTAGAGGATCCTCACTCCGGTCCTCACGGCCCCAACGAAAGCCTCCATCTGGAGGAATTCGCCCGGGTCTGCCTGGCCGAGGCATACCTCCTGCGAAACGTCGCCGCCCTGAAGTCCTAACCGCGGAGGGCGACGAATTCCTTTTTCGGGTCGTGAGGCGCCGTCGGCGTGCCGTCGACCACCAGGTTCGCGTGAAGGATCGTGCCGTCCTTGGCGAAGTGGAGCTTCTCGTGACGTCGCCACTCGAGCCACTCGGCGCGCAGCGCCTCGCCGTCGCGCCTGATTCCCCGCTGCAGACGCAGTTCGGGGTCGGCGTCGACGTACACGCTGCAGCTCAGCCGCGGCCGCCACGGCTTGGCCGCGGCCGTCACGCCCTCTACCAGCAGCACCTCGGGGTATCCCAGCTCCTGCCAGCCCGGACCGAACGCTCCCGCGTGCCAGTCGTAGACGCGGTGACGCGCCGGCGTTCCCGCCGCGAGCGGTTCGACGACCCACGCGCGCAGCAGCGGCCAGAATTTGTCCGGCCTTCCCCAGCCTTCGAGCAGATCATCGGTGTGAACTGTCGCGACTTCGACGTGAAGAGCGCGCAGCGCGGCGGTCAGCCTCCCCGCGAACGTGGTCTTTCCGCTGCCTGCGGGGCCGTCGACCGCCGCCATGCGGACGTTTCCGAGCCTAGGCGGCGCGTCGAAGACCGACATGGCCAAGTCCTTAAAGGACGTGATTTGCATAACATAACCGTAACAACATCGGCGGTGCGACTTGACAGCATGCCGCTTTAACCGATATTCCTATAGTCGGGTCAGCAAATGGTTCGGGGTGCCTGTACGGCCGATTTTTCGGCAGGGCGGGCGCCCCGATCCGTCTTTTTTTGTCTAAAGCCGCGTCGGCGGCCCATAGGCTTCGCGAATCCGTCCCCTCGTTCGGCCCCGCCCGATTCCCGCGCCCGGCCGAGCCGCGCCGGCCTGCGTCGTCCTGGCGAACGCTTGCTGCGACGCCTCGTCCGTTTGGTCGCCGGTTATGGCACCTTCGGCTATTTCCGAAAAAGTTATCCACAAGCGCCGTGTCGTCCACAGGCGTCGTCGTCTGTCTTTGCCGTCAGCCGGGTCGCCATAGCAGTCTCGTATCGGGCCAACCGGTTCACACACAACAGTCGGAATGGAGCCGTGCCATGTATGAAACCACCATCACCATTGTGGGCAATGTCGCCACCCCGCCGTCTCAGCGGCAGTACCCGACGGGGTCCATGACGGAGTTCCGCGTCGCGTCGACGTCGCGCCGTTTCGACAAGCAGCAGGACAAGTGGGTCGACGGCGACGAGCTGTTCGTGAAGGTGCGCTGCTGGAAGACGCTCGGCGAGCACGTGGAGAAGTCGGTGAAGGTCGGCGACCCCGTCATCGTGCGCGGCAGGATGTACTCCCGGCGGATCGTCGGCGACGACAACGTCCCCCGGTACGTCTACGAGGTCACCGCCCAAGCCGTCGGCCACGACCTGTCGCGGGGAGTCAGCGAGTTCGTCAAAGACAGCGCACGCACGCGCACTCCCGCCGGCGCCCGAGCCCGGGAGCACAGCGAGTTCGACGCGATCGTCGACCAGCTGAGCTCCGACGACGGCGCCGCCCAAACCGACGACTCCGCTGCGGTGCTCGCCAGCTGAGCCGTGGCGCCGAAGTCCAGTGTAGACGACGGGGGTCGGCGACGCCGGGCGCGGTCGCGGGCGCTCTTATACTGCTTGTCCTCCGCCGTCGGGACCTCCCGGCGGCGGCAACAGCAATTCGTCGCACACGTGAGGCCGCACATGCGCTGGTCACAGCTTTACGCTCCCACTCTCCGCGCCTATCCCGCCGAAGCCGACGCTCCCAGCCACCAGAGGCTGGTGCGCGCGGGCTTCGTCAGGCAGCTGTCGGCCGGGCACTATTCGCTGCTTCCGCTGGCGGTGCGGGTCAGACGAAAGATCGTCGACGTCGTCCGCGAGGAGATGGACCGCATCGGCGCTCAGGAGTTCGTCCTTCCGGCCATGCACCCCGCCGACATCTGGCGTGCCAGCGGGCGCTGGGACGTGATGGGCGAAGAGATGTTCCGCCTCGTCGACCGCAAGGGCGCCGACTTCGCGCTCGGCATGACGCACGAGGAGATCATCACGACCGTCGCCAAGGAGCTGAGCTCTTACCGGGAGCTGCCGCAGATCTGGTACCAGTTCCAGACCAAGTTCCGCGACGAGCCGCGCCCGAAGAGCGGCCTGATCCGGGTGCGGGAGTTCACCATGAAGGACTCCTACAGCATCGACGTGGATCAGTCCGGCCTTGACGCGGCCTTTGACAAGCACCGCGAGGCCTACGTCAGGATCTTCGCGCGGCTCGGCGTGCCGGCGATCCCCGTCGCCGCCTCGAGCGGCGCGATGGGCGGCAGCGCCTCGGTAGAGTTCATGTGCCCGTCCGAGGCCGGCGAAGACCTGGTGGTCCAGTGCGGCTCCTGCGGATACGCCGCCAACATGGAGAAGGCGACGGCCGCGGTCCCCGCCGCCGACGACCCCGAGTCGGCGCCGGTCTCCGACTTCGACACCCCCGGCGTGCGCACGATCGCGGATCTGGCGCAGCAACACGACGCCCCCGCCGACCGGCAGATCAAGACCCTGGTCTACCTCCTAGACGGACAGTTGACCTTGGCGCTGCTGCGCGGCGACCACGACCTGGTCGAGCAGAAGCTCGTCGACGCGACCGGCGCGACCGAGCTGCGCCCCGCCGAGGCCGAGGAGATCCGCGCCGCGCTGGGCGCCTCGCCGGGCAGCCTGGGCGCGGTCGAGGTGAAGGACCTGCCGGTGATCGCCGACGAGGCGCTGCGCGGCCGCCGCGGCATGACCACCGGCGCCAACCGCGACGACGTGCACGTGCGCGGAGTCGACGTCGACCGCGACATCGCCGTGGGCCGGTGGGCAAACCTGCGCGCCGTCTCCGCCGGCGAGCCGTGCGCCGAATGCGGGAACGCACTTGACGTGGTGCGCGCCATCGAGGTCGGCCACATCTTCAAGCTGGGCGACAAGTACACGAAGGCGCTCGACGTCACCGTGCTGGGGCCCGACGGCGAGCGCGTCGTCCCGGTGATGGGCAGCTACGGGATCGGCGTCGAACGCGCCATGGCCGCGGTGGTCGAAGCGCATCACGACGAGAAGGGGATCGTCTGGCCGGTCTCGGCGGCGCCGTACGAGGTCGCCGTGGTCATGCTCAACGGCGACGACGCCGAAGTCGCGCGGATCGCCGAAGAGCTCTACGCGCGGCTGTCGGCCGACAGGGTCGACGTCATCCTCGACGACCGCGACATGCGCCCCGGTGCGAAGTTCGCCGACGTCGAGCTGGTGGGAATCCCTCACCGGATCGCCGTGGGCAAGCGCGGCGCGGCCGCCGGAACGGTCGAAGTCACCGCCCGCGCCACCGGCGAGACGGTCGCCGTGCCCGTCGCCGAAGCGGCCGAACACGTCCGCAAGCTGGTGACGGCCGAGCGGACGTAATTCACTCGCGACATCCGCGCTCGCACTACTTGACAGCTCCTAGCAAGTACTTGCTACTATTTGTCAAGTAGTGCGAGCGATCGGAGATGCCGCGATGACCCGGCACCAAGCGCAGTCGTCGGCGCACGCCGAGCTGGCAGAGGAGCTGACACGTCTGACGACGGGCCGGCTGCTGGACCCGCTGGAGATCCTGCTGGAGTCGGACCGCGCGGTCGATCCGCTGCGGCGTCAGGTGGAAGCCGACGCCCGCCGGTGGGCGAGCGTGCTGCTCGGCGAGGACGACGCCGCCGCCGCGGGCATGGCCGTGCGGATCATGGCGGCGCTCTATCCCGGCGACACGCCGTTCGAGCCGTCGCCGCAGTGGTGGCGGACTCCGCTGGGGCGCGTCACGGCCCGACGCGCCGGACACCCTTCGCGCCGGCACGTCTCCTTCTCGGTCGCCGGCGCGATGCTGGGAATCACCCGGCAGGGAGTCGGCGACCTGGTGAACCGCGGCAAGCTGACCCGCCACCCCTACGGCGGCGAGACCCTCGCGTCGATCCGGCAACGGCTCGAACAGCTCGCGCGACACCCCGACACGCCAACCTCCGGAGGACACAGTGCCTGAGTCGCACAACGAAATCACGGTCTCGTCGAATGCCGTCTCGCTCGCCGTCGCGGACTACGGCGGCGACGGCCCGCCCGTGTTGCTGCTGCACGGCGTCGGCGCCAACCTGCTGTCCTGGGACGGCTTCGCTCCCCTGCTGACCGGCTCGCATCGAGTGATCGCCGTGGACTTGCGCGGGCACGCTCGCTCCGGCGACGGCCCCTGGCAGTGGGAGGCGGTCCTCGACGACCTCGAGGCGGTCGCGAAACACTTCGCGCTCGACGAGCCCGCCGTGGTCGGCCAGTCGCTCGGCGGCATGCTGGCCGCCATGTGGGCACGCCGCCGCCCGGGCTGCCCGGCAGCGGTGAGCTTCGACGGCCACCGCTCCGCCACGACCCGCCTCGAGTGCTACTCCGGCATGCCCGCCGACCGGCTGCGCGCGGACCTGGCGCGGCTGAACCAGATGTTCGACGCTCAGGCCGCGATGCACGCTCAGCCGCTGACCGACGACCAGCTGGCGGCCCTCGGCGAGCAGCAGCGGGCCGTCGCCGCCCAGCGCGGTCTCGACGCGCGAGCCCAGGCGGACAGTTTCGAGCGCGGTCTCGCCGTACGCGACGGCCAGACGTTTCTGCGGCCCGGCGCCGACGTCCTCGCCGCGATCCGCTCCTCCCCCGAGTTCGTCGACTGCCTTCCGGTGATCGCGGAGGTCGCCGCGCCGTTTCTCGCGGTGCTGGCGACGCAGGATCCGCCGAGTGCTCCCACGGACTTTTCCGAGTTGATGGACGCCTACCGCGCGGGGCTGCGGCGCGACTTCGCCGAGATCGCCGCGCGGCGGCCAACCGTCGCGGTCCGCAAGATCGACGCCGGCCACGACATGATCGCCGAACGGCCCGGCGAACTCGCCGAGCTGACGCTGGATTTCCTGCGCCGCGCCGGGACCGCGTAACGGCTGCCGCGTGGCGACGACGGCGTATTCGACTGTTTTCCCGTCCTGAACGCAGGTGTGCGTGCCGATCCGGTCGAAGCCGAGGCGGCGGGTGAGACGGAGGCTGCGTTCGTTCCACGACTGCACGACCGCGCGCAGGCGGCGTCCTTCAGCGCGGTCGTGCAGGAAGTCCAGCACGGCGCGTCCGAAGGCGGCGCCGTTGCCCAGCCCGACCAGGCGCGGGTCCATGCCGACGCCGACGTCGAGCAGGTCGGGGTCTTCGTCGAGTCCGGGCACTCGGGCCTCGGCGTCGCGGCAGCAGTAGCCGATCAGCGGCCCGCCGCCGGCGCCTGCCACGGCGAAATATCCGTCCTCGTGCTTCAGCGGCGCGTCGCCGGAGTCGTAGATCTTCCACGGACCTTCGTAGCGCCAGCGCGCGATCTGTTCGGCGTCGGAGGCGGTCAGCGGGCGGATCTCGATGCGGTCGGGCCACGGCTTGGTCATGTCCTCATGATCGTCGCGTCGCGGCCGGCGGCAAGTTCTTTTCGGGCCGCGACCGGCCTTCAGAACAAGGTGGGCTGCTCGAGAGGTTCGGCGCCGCGAGGGCGCGGCGGGGGCGGGGGCGGGCGGTGCGGGCGGCCTTCGCCGATGCGGTGCTCGGCGGCGAGCTCCTTGACCTCGGCGACGACGCGTCGCTGGTAGGACTTGGCCGCGTACGAGCCGCGCGCGTACAGGTCGCGGTAGCGGGGCATCAGCTCGGGCGCGTATTCGCGCAGCCAGGCCAGGTACCACTCGCGGGCGCCGGGCCGCAGGTGCAGCGGTATCGGGGTCACCGAGACGGCGCCGGCTTCGGCGCACGCGGCGACCGTCGCTCGCAGCTGTGCGTGCGAGTCGGTCAAGTACGGCAGTATCGGCGCGATCAGCACGCCGCACTCCACCCCGGCGGCGTTGAGCCGCGCGCAGGCGTCCAGGCGCGCAGACGGGCGGGGCGTGCCCGGCTCGACGGCTCGCCACATGTCGGCGTCGACGAATCCGACGGAGACTGCCGCGCCGACCCGCGCGACCTGGGCGGCCTGCGACAGCAGCTCCACGTCGCGCAGCACCATCGTGCCCTTGGTCAGGATCGAGAACGGGTTGGCGGCGTCGCGCAGCGCCTCGATGATCCCCGGCATCAGGCGATAGCGCCCCTCGGCGCGCTGGTATGGATCCACATTGGTCCCCATTGCGATGGAGTCGCCGCTCCATCGCGGAGCGGCCAGCTCCTTGCGCAGCAGCTGCGAGGCGTTGACCTTGACGATCACCTTGGAGTCGAAGTCCGCCCCGGAGTCGAGGTCGAGGTACTCGTGCGTCTTGCGCGCAAAGCAGTACTTGCACGCATGACTGCACCCCCGGTACGGATTGATCGTGTACCCGAACGGCACCCGGGAAGCCTTCGAGACCTTGTTGACGATCGAGCGCGCCTGTATCTCGTAGAACGTGAGGCCCGCGAACTCCGGAGTGTCGAAGGTGCGGCGGACCGCCCCCGGCCCTATGAGGGGCGGCGCCGCATCCTCTCCTTCGATTATTTGCAGTTGCCTCCAGCGCATCCCCAACTATAGAACAACTGTTCGAAGATGTCAACGCCGTCGGCGGCTTCGTTCCGATAGGCTCACCTGACCGCGATCGGGAGGTGAGATGGCTCAGCCGGCCATACGCGTCAACGCGTTGACGAAGAACTTCGGCGACGTCAAGGCGGTGCGCGGCATCGACCTCGAGGTGGCCGAGGGCGAGATGTTCGGATTCCTCGGCCCCAACGGCGCCGGCAAGTCCACCACGATCAAGATCCTGTGCACGCTCGCCGAGGCCACCTCGGGAACCGCCGAAGTCGCCGGCTGCGACGTGCGCGCCGACCGCGCGGAGGTGCGCCGCCGCATCGGCCTGGTATTCCAAGACCCCACACTGGACGGATACCTCACCGCCGAGCAGAACCTGCGCTTCCACGGCGAGCTGTACGGCGTTCCGCGGCAGCTGCTGCGCGAGCGCATGGACGAGGTGCTCGACATGGTCGGCCTCGGCGATCGCCGCAAGGACCAGGTGAAGAACTTCTCCGGCGGCATGAGACGCCGGCTCGAGATCGCCCGCGGGCTGCTGCACGCCCCGGAAGTGCTCTTCCTCGACGAGCCGACCATCGGCCTCGACCCGCAGACAAGGGCGGCCATCTGGGAGTACATCGCGAATCTGCGCAGCGACGCGGACATCACCATATTCGTCACCACGCACTATATGGACGAAGCCGAACACTGCGACCGGATCGCCATCGTCGACGACGGACTCGTGGCCGTCGTCGACACCCCCGAGGCGCTCAAGAGCGCCGTCGGCCAGGACAGGGTGCAGATCCGCACGCCGGACGACGGCGTCGCGATCAAGCGGCTGCACGACCAGCTGGGCGTCGAGGCGGCCGTCCACGACGGCATGGTCACCTTCGCCGTCCCCGACGGCGCGGCGTTCGTGCCCCGCCTGTTCGCCGAGCTGGAGTTGAACGTCGAAGCCGTGACCGTCACCCGACCCAGCCTCGACGACGTGTTCATGGCCTACACCGGCCGCACCATCCGAGACGCCGAGGCCGGCGCCGACAAGGCGAGCGCGATGAGAGTCATGGCGGGAAGACGATGACGACTGCTGTCAAGCCCGAACGGGTCTCCCCCGGCGGCCTCGCCCACGAGCTGCGCGCCGCGACGATGGTGTGGCGCAGGGAGATGATCCGCTTCCGGCACGACTCCACCCGTGTGGCGGCCATGCTGCTGCAGCCGCTGCTGTTCCTGTTCATCATGGGCACCGGTCTGTCCAGCCTGGTCCAGTCCGAAGGCGAAGTGGACTTTCGCACCTTCCTGTTCCCCGGCGTGCTGGTGATAGCGGTGCTGTTCAGCGCCGCCTTCGCCGGCATCTCGCTGGTGTGGGACCGCGAGTTCGGATTCCTGCGCGAGATGCTCGTGGCGCCGGTCGGCGTCTCCGCGATCATCATCGGCAAGTGCATGGGCGGCGCCACCGTGGCGACCGCGCAGAGCGTGGTCATCCTGGCGCTGGCCGGCGTGGTCGGCGTGCCCTACGACCCGCTGCTGCTGCTCCAGCTGCTGGGACTGCTTTTCGTCGCGGCGTTCATGCTCACCGCGCTCGGCGTGCTGCTTTCGGCGCGTATCAAGCAGATCCAGGCGGCGATGCCGACGCTCCAGCTCATCTTGATGCCGATGATGTTCCTGTCCGGCGCGCTGTTCCCCATGGCGAACCTCCCGAGCTGGCTGGCGGTGACGACCAAGCTCAACCCGCTGACGTACGTGGTGCAGCCGATGCGCACGCTGGTCCTCGACCGCCTCGGCGTGTCGGACGCCGCCCTCGACCCGTCCGTGACCTGGTGGGGCTGGCAGGTCCCGCTGCCGCTGCAGGTGTGCGTGGCGATCGCCTTCACCGCGGGCCTGGTCGCCGTGGCCGTGGCCGCCTTCGACCGCACCGAGTGACGCCTCAGGCGCGACTGTCCAGCAGGTCGTGAAGCGCGGGCGGCAGCAGCGGGTGCGCGAACTCGAATCCGGCTTCGGTCAGACGCCGGGGCACGCAGCGGCGCCCGGTGAGCGCCAGCGCGGGATCGGTGCGCAGCAGCACGGCGCCCATGCGCACCAGCGGGGCCGGAGTGGGCGGGGCGGGCGGGCGGCGCAGAACTGTCCGCAACGCCCGCATCAGCTCCGCGTTGCGGACGGGATTCGGGCTGACGGCGTGCACGACGCCGGAGAGTCCGTCGTCGTCCAGAACCCGGCGCACGATCGCCAGGAAGTCGTCGATGTGGAGCCAGCTGACCCATTGCCGGCCCGAGCCGACTCTGCCTCCCAGGCCCCACCTGGTGATGCCGGTCAGCCGGTTGAGTGCGGGCGTGTCGCGGTCGAACACCGGGGCGGCGCGCAGCACGACCTGGCGGCCGGCGGGCGCTCCCGCGGCCGCGGCCTCCCACGCCGTGGCGACCCCGGCCATCTGAGGCGGCCCGTCCGCAGGCGGCGCGGTCTCGTCGAGCACGGCCTCGCCGCCGTCGCCGTAAATGGCCAGCGTGCTGGCCTGCAACCACACCGGCGGCGGATCGTCGAGGCCGGCGGCGGCCTTTGCCAGCGCGGCGGTGGGCGCTGTGCGCGACCGCGTCAGCAGCTCGACGTTGGCGGCGGTGGGCGGACGGTCGACGAGCTCGCCGGCGAGGTTGATCACGACGGCGCCCCGCAGCTCGCCGGCCCACTCGCCGACGGCGACGCCGTCCCAGACGACTTGACGGTGCGGAACGTCCGCGCGAGGCGAGCGCGTGAGTATGACGACGTCGCATCCGCGATCGCCGAGGTCGGCGGCCACGCGACGTCCCAACGCGCCGGTCCCGCCGGCGATGACGATTTTCACGTCCGCACTCTCCACTCGGTTCGTATCTCGCGCGCCCAACCCTACGACGAGGCAAGC
>JBOGDN010000416.1:0-13652 GCA_050742995.1 Stackebrandtia sp.
GGTGCTGGCCGCGCCGCCCTCGACGAGGCGCAGCGCCGGTCTAAACGCGTCGCGTTCGGTGCGGCGCGTCACGCCGCCGCGACGGCGACGCTCGTCCTCGCGGTCGAAGTCGCGAACCGACCGACCCCGCGGCGAATACCGCCGGGCCGCGCCGATTCCGCGGTCATTCCTGTGGTCGTCGTGGGAGTCGCCGCCGCCTCGACCGCCTCGGTTTCGACCGTCCTGGTCGTGTTCGCTCATGCCGCCGCCTTGCGTGCGCCGACCGCTCTGCCGACGGCCGTCGTGCTCACGCTGTATTTGCGGCCGGCTCCGGTCGCATGCTCGCTACGTTCACGCACGATCAATTCCCACCTGGCGTCGGCATCTTCAGTTCCTTGCCGTCGGGCAGCCTCACGTACGTGATGTCCTCGGCGGGCTCCAGGCCGAGGCGCTCGGCGGCGGCCGCGAGGTTACCCGGCGCCGACAACTCGGCAAGCTCGTCGGTGACCTCCTGCTCGGTGACGTCGAGCGCGGACTGGTCTTCGCGCAGGTCCTGCAAGATGAACGCGTTTTCGTTGATCGCGGTGTTGAGCAGCAGCAGCCCCACGATGCCCGCGGCGATGAGCCCAAGCACCGAAAGCACGAACGGCGCGCGCGGCGCGGCCACCGGCGCCGGCGCCGTCCTGGGACGCTGCCGCACGGCGGTACGCCGCTTCGGCTGCCGAGGCTCCCGGCGCCGCGGCTCCAGCGGCTCGGTCTCCGGCTCGACGAGCGGCTCCACGGCAGGCTGCAGCGCGGCCGAACCGTCGACGACCGCGGCGTCGGCGTCGCCGAGCAGCGCGCGGCGCCGCGAGTCGGCAGCGCGCCGACGCCGACGCGCGCTCTTGATGATCTCGTCGGCGTCCACGTGCGGAACGCCCCCTACACGATTTCCTTCCCTGGCAGCAGTCATCGTTCACCCTCCCCACGAGAATGTCCATCCTGGTCTTCAGTGCTCTCGCCGGACTCGGCGAGTTTCTCCGCCGCCCGCAGCTTGGCCGAGGCTGCGCGCGGGTTGGCGGCGATCTCCGCCTCAGAGGGCGGCTGGGCACGCTTGTTGAGCAGTCGCATCGTCGGCGCGGCGCCCGGCAGCTCGGTCGGCAGGCCGGGGGGCGTCGACGAGGTCGTGCGTTCGGCGAGCTCCCGCTTGACGATGCGGTCCTCAAGGGAGTGGTACGAGAGCACCACGACTCGCCCGCCCGGACGCAGCGCGTCGATCGCGCCCGGCAGGGCCCGACGCAGCACGTCCAGTTCGGCGTTGACCTCGATGCGCAGCGCCTGGAAGGTGCGCTTGGCCGGCTTGCCGCCGCGGCGACGCGTCGCCGCCGGCACGGCCTGGCGCACCAGATCCGCCAGCTGCCGACTGGACGTCAGCGGGGCTTTGGCGCGCTCGGCGACGATCGCGCGGGCGATGCGCGAGGCGAACCGCTCCTCGCCGTACATCTTGAGGATCCGGCTCAGTTCGCGCTCTTCGTAGGTGTTGACGACCGTCTCGGCGGTCAGCTCCCCGCCGGGGTCCATGCGCATGTCGAGCGGCGCGTCTTGCGAGTAGGCGAATCCCCTGGCGGCGACGTCGAGCTGCATGGAAGACACGCCCAAGTCGAACAGGACGCCGTCGGCGCCGTCGAAGCCGGCGTCGTCCAGCGCGTCGCCGATCGCGTCGTAGACGGCGTGGACCGGACGGAACCGGTCGCGAAAGCGCGCCAGGCGACGGCGTGCCAGGTCAAGTGCGTGGGGGTCGCGGTCGACGCCGAGAACGACAAGCCGCGGGTGAGCCAGCAACAGCGCCTCGGTGTGTCCGCCCGCGCCAACCGTCGCGTCCACGCACACCGCGTCGTCGTCCTGCAGAGCCGGCGCCAGCAGGCGGCACACCCGGTCGCGAAGCACCGGCAGATGCGCCTGATCTGCTACTCCGTGTCGCGTCATGGTTTCGACCCCTGCTGTTGACTGTTCCGTGTCGTCGGGACTCCATCCGCCTGTCATGTGCCTGGCGCCGGGGAAGAGACGACAGGTGCACAACCGGCGGGTGGAGACCGGGCGACACGGACCCTGGACTGGTTTTCGCGATCGCGATCCCCTCCGGATCACAATCCCTCGGGCAACACCCCTTCCTCGATGTCGGCGAACGCCTCCTCGCTTTCGGTCAGATAGGACTGCCAGGCCACGGCGTCCCAGATCTCGACGCGGCTGCTGGCGCCGATCACCGCGAGCTCGCGCTCCAGGCCGGCGTACTCGCGCAGATGCGCCGGAATGGTGACCCGGCCCTGCTTGTCGGGAACCTCGTCGTGCGCGCTGGCGAAGAACACGCGGTTGTACGCCCTGGCCGCCTTGTGCGTCATGGGCGCGGCGCGCAGCTCCTCGGCGATGCGGCCGAACTCCTGGCTGGGGAACACATAAAGGCAGCGCTCCTGACCTTTCGTGATCACCAAGCCTCCTGCCAGTTCGTCCCGAAATTTCGCCGGAAGGATCAGCCGCGCTTTTTCGTCAAGGCGTGGAGTGTGCGTACCGAGAAACATCGGCATCACGCTCCCCCTTGGCCGGCCCGCCCGCGGCGGGTGATGGTGCGGCGGTGGCGCCGGTGGCCCCACCAGTGCGCTCCACCCTACTCCACTCCCCTCCCCCGCCATGGGCCATTTCTCCGACGTACACCAGTACCTAGGGCCAAACCGCCTGGTAACGGCCGGTGGAGCGCGGTGGAGTAAATCGAAAAAGAAAAATCGCGCAATTATGGTCAGCGCCTTGTCAGCCGTTCGTGAGCCGGCGCGGGTGCAGTGGCGGGAGGACATTCTTCGACGCGAGGAGCTCGCCATGACCGACACCGCCCGCTCCAATGCCGCGCCGGCCGAGGCGCCGCCGCACCTTCCCACCGCCCGCAGCTGTCCGTTTTCCCCGCCGGACGCTCAGACGGCGCTGCGCGAAACAGAGCCGGTCAGTCAGATCAGCTACCTGGACGGCGCGGTCGGCTGGCTGATCACCAGGCACTCCGACGTCCGGAGGGTGCTGGCCGACCACCACAACTTCAGCTCGAGCGACCAGCTGATGCGCTTCGCCATGCGTCCGCCTCAAGAAACCGACGGCGAGGCGCCGCCCCCGCAGCCGGGAATGTTCATATTCAAGGACCCGCCCGACCACGGGCGGCTGCGCAAAAAGCTCACCGGGCAGTTCACGGTCCGTCGAATGCGACTGCTCGAGGCGCGGGTCGTCGAGATCGTCGACGAACACCTCGACGCGATGCAAGACCGCGGCGCACCCGCCGACCTGGTCGAGCACTTCGCCAAGCCGATCCCGTCCAAGGTGATCTGCGAGCTGCTCGGCGTCCCCTACGAAGACCACGAGTTCTTTCAGGACGCGGCGGCCAAGATCTTCCAGGTCGACGCCCCTCCTGAAGCGACCGAAGCCGCCGCGACCGCTTTGGACGAATACCTGTTCGACCTGACCAAGCGCAAGCGCACCGCGCCCGTCGACGACATGATCAGCGGACTGACCGCCGACGAAGACCTCTCCGACGAGGAGATCGCCGGCATGGGCATGCTGTTGCTGCTCGCCGGCCACGACACCACCGCGAACATGCTCGGCCTCGGCGCCTTCGCGCTGCTGCGACACCCCGATCAGCTGCGGCTGCTGCGCGAAGACCCGGCGCTCATGGACAACGCCGTTGAGGAGCTGCTGCGCTACCTGGCCATCGCGCAGTTCGACGTCTCCAACCGAACGGCCGTCGCCGACGTCGAGGTGGGCGGCAAGCTGATCAAGGCAGGCGATCCGGTGACGATCGCCTACGCGCCGGCCAACCGCGACCCGGAGCGCTTCGACGACCCCGAACGACTGGACGTCACCCGCAAGGCCACCGGCCACATCGCCTTCGGCCACGGCATACACCAGTGCCTCGGCCAGCAGCTGGCACGCGTCGAAATGCGCGTCGCGTTCGCCGCCCTCATCCGCCGGTTCCCGAACCTGGCGCTCGCGGTGGAGCCCGAAGCGGTGCCGATGCGCAGCGAGATGTCCATCTACGGCGTCCACGAACTGCCGGTGACGTGGTGACGAGGAAAGGAACGGCGCCCGTGAAGATCGACGTAGACCCGGGTCGCTGCGTGGGGTCGGGCATGTGCGTCCTCATCGCGCCCGGCGTCTTCGACCAGGACGAAACCGAAGGCACGGTGACGTTGCGGCACGCCGATCCGCCGCCGCAGGACCGCGACGCGGCGCTTGACGCGGCGCGGCTGTGCCCGGTGGGAGCGATCACGGCGACAGGCGCTTAGCACATACGTCGCGAACCGGTCGATCCGCGGCGCATAGCCGCCGACGTCGAGCGAGGCGCGGCCACGCGTGTGACAGACTTTGACTGGCTTTTACTGGCCGGCACACCCTGTTCTCGCACCGGAGAGGCTTGATGACCAACCTGTCACCGCGCGCCAAGCTCGCCACCGCCATGCTGCACACCGCCGCGACGCTGTCGCGGGTCAGCGGACGCGGCGACGGCTCGGTGATCGGCGGCAAGGTCGGCCTGACCCTCGAGCCGGACCTGCTGTCGATGCTGGCGGACGGAAAGCGCCTGGCGCTGATTTCGGGCACCAACGGAAAGACCACCACCACCCGGTTCGCCGCCTCGGCGCTCGAGGCGCTTGGCCCGGTGGCCACCAACTCCTTCGGCGCCAACATGCCCACCGGGCACACCACGGCGCTCGCCAAGAACCGCAAGGCCGAAAACGCGGTGCTCGAGGTCGACGAGCACTACCTGCCGCAGCTGCTCGCCGACGGCAGGCCGCAGGTCGTCGCGCTGCTCAACCTGTCGCGCGACCAGCTCGACCGGGCCATGGAAGTCTCCGGCGTAGCCGCCAAATGGCGCAACGCCCTTGCGGCGCATCCCGACGTTCCCGTCATCGCCAACGCGGACGACCCGTGGGTGGCCTGGGCCGCCGGCGCCAGTCGTCACGTCACCTGGATCTCCGGGGGGCAGCGCTGGCAGGAGGACGCCTGGGTGTGCCCCGAGTGCGGCAAACACCTCGACCGCTTCGGCGACTACTGGCGCTGCACTCACTGCGGCCTGACCAGGCCGAACCCGCAGTGGGGCGTGGACGGAAACCAGGTCGCCTGCCCCGACGGCAGCCGCGTCGACTTGGACCTGCGGCTTCCCGGGCAGGTCAACCGCGCCAACGCCGCCACCGCGCTCGCCGTGGCCCAGGCGTTCGGAGTCCCGCCCGCCGACGCCGCGCCGCGGCTGACTCAGGTGAAGTCCGTGGCCGGCAGGTACGCGGTGGTACGTCGCGACGGACGACGGCTGCGGCTGCTGCTTTCGAAGAACCCAGCCGGCTGGCTCGAGGCGTTCGACATGCTCGAGCCGCGCTGCCCGGTGGTGCTGGCGCTCAACGCCCGAGAAGTCGACGGCTACGACACGTCCTGGATCTACGACGTGGACTTCTCCCCCGTCCAGGGCCGCCGCGTGCTTGCCATCGGCGACCGGCGGCTGGACCTGGCCGTGCGGCTGCAGGTCAACGGCGTCGACTTCGAGGTCGTCGACGACATCGGCGCCGCGATCTCGGCCGTGCCTCCGGGAACCCTCGAGGTTATCGCCAACTACACGGCGTTCCAAGACATCCGCGCGGAATTCGACCGCGTCAACTGAAACACCGCCGCCTCGCGCCGCCGACGTCTGGAGAGAAGGGCAAATGATCACCAGCTCGCTTCGTCTGGTCTGGATTTATCCGGATCTGCTGTCCACATACGGCGACCGCGGCAATCTGCTGATTCTGGCTCACCGCGCCGAGACCCGCAGCATCCTCGCCGAGCCGGTCACCGTGCGCTCCGACCAGGCCATCCCCCGCCAGGCCGACGTCTATCTCATCGGCGGCGGAGAGGACGGCGCGCAGGCGCTCGCCGCCGAGAAGATGATCGCCGACGGCGCCGTGGCCGAGGCCGCGGCCTCCGGCAAGGTCGTCTTCGCCGTGTGCGCCGGGTACCAGATCCTCGGCGAGTCCTTCATCGCCAGCGACCAGCAGTGCACGGGCCTCGGCCTGCTCGACATGCGCTCCACCCGGGGCGAATCGCGCGCGGTCGGCGAGCTGTCGGGACCGGTCGACCCCAAGCTCGGCCTTCCCGAGTTGACGGGGTTCGAAAACCACGGCGGCCGCACCCACCTGGGTCCCGGCGCGGCGCCGCTGGCGCGCGTCGTCCACGGCGTGGGCAACGACGGCGTCGCCGAGGGGGCCTGGAACGGCAAAATCCTCGGCACCTACCTGCACGGACCGGCGCTTGCCCGCAATCCCGCGCTGGCCGACCTGCTGCTGGCGTGGGCCGTCGACCGGGAGATCGCCGAGTTGGCGCCGCTGGACGACAGCTGGGCGCAGCGGCTGCGGCAGGAGAGGTTCTCAGAGCTCGCGAGCCGAACCTGAGGAGAATTCCCCGTCAACGGACGGTAGCGAAATTCTCGAAAAACCGGCAAGATGGCGGCATGGACGACGAGACGAGTTCTACAGAACAGTACGACTACGCGCCCCTGCGCCTGCCGTCCGCGACTGACCCCGTGGCCGCGCAGGCGCAGTTGTCTGTGGCGGCCGAATACGGCGGCTGGGAATTGGCGCGGGTTCTCCGTTACGCAGACGGCCGGAGAAAGGTCACCCTCAGACGCAGGTCAAGCGGGCGCCTGCTTCCGGGCTTGTCCTATTAAGAGGCCGTAACTTCGTCCTCTTGCGCTAATCGTCGCGCTCGTTGACGGCATCGGACGAGCCGTCGGCGTAAAACGAACGTTCATCCATCCTGCCGATCACGGGATCGGCGGCGTCCACGCCAAAGGCGTGGTTCTCCGCCCCGTCCTGGGTGTCGGCTACATCCAGCCCCTTTGACACGTCGTTGACGACCACGATGCCGTCAAGCGGAGTCAGCTCGGGCACTTCAAGACTGCGCAGCGTCCCGTCGCCGGCGTGCAGCAGTTCGAGCACCGCATCCCCGATCCCCTGCACCGGCTCGTCGTCGCCCTCGGGATCGGGAACCTGCGCCCGCGCGTGCTCGGCGGCGCGCTCAAGCGCGGCGGCGCTGGGGACCACGTAGTCGCGCCGGTGACGCACCGAGATCACCGCCGGCTCCGCGTCGGGCTCATAGGACTCCTCGGCGCCCGCCGGCGCCGGCCACGGCGTCTCGCGCTCGGCGACTTCGAGGGGCTCGACGTCGAACGGCGTGACCTCGTCGAAACGGGTCCGCAGTATCTCGTCGTACTTGCACGCCGCGTTGTTCAGGGCCACGTAGGCGTGCCACACCGCCTCGTCGTCGACGCGACCCTCTGCGGCCCGCACCCGCTCCAGGTGCTCGCGGGCGGCCGCGATCATCGACTCAAGCGCCGTGGTCAATTCATCCGACATCCACTGCCCCCATAAGCATCGCGACAGAAAACGATCCAAAACACGCACACCGAACCGTAGCCCATCCACCGGGACGCGCTCGTCGATGCCGTGGAACAAAGCCGAAAAGTCCAAGTCGGACGGAAGCCGCAGCGGAGCGAAGCCGAAACACCGGATGCCCAACCGCGAAAACGCCTTCGCGTCGGTGCCGCCCGACAGCATGTAGGGAACCGGGCGGGCGCCGGAGTCGAAGTGCCGCAGCGACTCGGCCATCGCGTCGACGAGCGGACCGTCGAATGTGGTCTCCACGCCGGGCTGGCGGTGGATGTCCTCGATGTGCACGTCCGGCCCGAGCACCTCGCGCAGCTGCCGCTCGAAGTCCTCGACGCGGCCGGGCAGCGGGCGGCAGTCGACCACCGCGGAGGCCTTGCCGGGGATGACGTTCTCCTTGTAGCCGGCCGAAAGCCCTGTCGGGTTGGCGGTGTGCCGGATCGTGGCGCCGACGATGCGCGCGATCGGGCCGAGCTTGGCGATGGCGGCTTCGGGGTTGTCGACGTCGATCTCGACGCCGAGCACCTCGGAGACCTCCTCGAGGAACGCCCGCACCGTGGGGGTCAGCTCCACCGGGAAACGGTGCCGCCCCAGGCGGGCCACGGCCTCGCACAGCTGGGTGACGGCGTTGTCGTCGTGAATCATCGACCCGTGACCCGGCCGGTCGGCCACGGTCAGCCGCATCCAGTTCAGGCCCTTCTCGGCGGTCTCGATCATGTACAGGCGAAGGTCGTTGTTCACCGACACCGAGAACCCGCCGACCTCGCCGACGGCCTCGCCGACGCCGTCGAAGACGTCGCGGTGCTCGTCGACCAGGAAATGGGCGCCGTAGCCGCCGGCGGCTTCTTCGTCGGCGAGGAACATCAAGACCAGATCGCGCGGGGGCACCCGGCCCTCGCGCCGCCACTGACGCACCACGGCCAGCAGCATCGCGTTGAAGTCCTTCATGTCCACCGCGCCACGGCCCCAGATGTAGCCGTCGCGCACTTCGCCGGAGAACGGGTGCACCGACCATTCGTCGGCGTCGGCGGGAACGACGTCCAGGTGCCCGTGCAGCAGCAGCGCCGGGCGGGAGGAGTCGGCGCCGGCATAGCGCGCCACCACCGAGGCGCGTCCGGGGGCCGACTCGTAGATCGTCGGCTCCAGCCCGACCTCGGCGAGTTTTTCGGCGACGTACTCCGCGGCCGCACGCTCGCCCGCGGCCGTCTCGGTGTCGCCGGTGTTGGTCGTGTCGATGCGGATCAGGTCACGGCACAAGTCGACGACTTCGTCGGCTGGGTCGGGCCCGGAGGCGCCCCTGGCATCGGCTGGCATTCCCCATTCCTACCAGCGACGTGTGACTGCGCTTGCGCCCGGTCCGTCACCTGGAGCGGAGCAGCCGCCTCACCAGCCGAAGCCGGCGGCGTAGGTCACCTCGGCGAGGTCGTTCTGCCCTTCCCGGTTCAGGTGGAAATAGTCCCATGTGGACATCTGATCCATCGTGAACGCGTAGGAGTTCGTCGCGCCGCCGTCGTAGACGCACAGCGGGCCGTACGCCTCGCAGGCGGCGGCGAGTTCGGCGTTGTACTCGTCGATGCGCTGTCGCATCCGGTCGCGGCGCTGGTCGTCGGCGGCGACGGAGCCGGATTCGCCGAGCACCGTCGGGCACGCGGCCGCCACCTTCCACACCGCCTGCGCGTCGCTGCTGTGCCCGGCGATCTCCCACACTCGCACCACGTCGGGGACGCTGGCGACGAACACCGACGCCTCGGGAAGCCCTGCCTTCAGGCGAGCCAGCGCCGTGTCGACGTTGGCGCGGAAATCGGCGGTCGCGGTGTTGTACTCCTCGCTGATGGAACAGACGTCGTTGGCGCCGATCAGAATCGTCACGTAGTCGACGCCCTGTTCGACGGCGGCGGTCGCCTGGGAGACCAGGGCGTACGAATCCGCGCCGGTGCGGGCGTTGTTGAAATTGTTGCCGGCGATCTTCGGATTGACTTCCAGGATCTGGGAGTAGTGGGAGTTGATCGCCTCGCTGTCGCCGGTGCTCCACGAACGGTCTGTGCAGTCGAACATCCAGCCGCAGGCGTTGAAGCCGCGAGACAGCGAGTCGCCGAGGGCCGCCATGGACGAGGGGGCGCTGGTGTCGGCCGGCGCCGGCGCCGCCGAGGCGGTGATCATCAAACCGAGGGCGGCGATGCTCGTCATCGTCCACCGCAACTGACGTGATCGCATAACTCCCCCTTCACTTGTGTACCCATGACCTCGATGTTTATATTGCACCAACGCAGCCGCAGCAGTATCAATTCCGCGCATCCTCCCTGGACATGCGGTCGTGTCGCCTTCGTCCGCGGGCGAGGCCGGATTTGATGACGATTCCCTTACATCGCCTTTCGCCCAATGATTTTGTCTTGCCGCAGGGGCAGGATAGGCGCATGACGACAGATGCGGGCGAATGGCGGCTCAGCGACCCGGACCTCGACGAACCGTCGGGAATGGGCTGGAAGTCGGCCGCGCTGTGCGGCGTCGCCGCCGCCGTTGTCGCCGTCGGGGTCGGCGCGATCGTCGCCGCGGCGACGTTCCCGCGGGCCGCGCCGCTGTCGGCGGTGGGCGACGTGGTGATCGTGTGGACGCCCGAATCGCTGAAGCAGTGGGCTATCGAGACCTTCGGTCAAGCCGACAAACTGGTGCTGCAAGGCGGCACGATCGTGCTGCTCGCGGCGTTCGCCGCCGGCGTGGGCGTGGCGTCGCGGAAGCATCTGGTGTTGGGGTTTGCCGGGATCGGGGTTTTCACCGCCCTCGGCGCGGCGGCGGCCGCCACCCGCGCCGGCGCGTCGCCGCCTTGGGTCGTGCCGTCCCTGTGTGGAGGGGCGGCCGCCGCGGCGATCCTGTGGGGCCTGCCGCGGCTGGCCGGCGGCGGGACAGGCGCTGAAGAGGATCCGCGCACGTTCGACCGGCGTCGCTTCTTGATCGCCGCGGGCGGCGCGATCGGCGTCGCAGGTCTGGGGGGCTTCATCGCCCGCTCTTGGGGGCAAAGCTCCGTGGTGGAGGAGGCGCGCTCGGAGATCGCGCTGCCGGCGCCGGCCGACCCCGCGCCGCGGCTGCCGGCCGACGTGGACCTGGACGTGCCGCAGTTGAGCTCCTGGACCACCCCCAACGAGAAGTTCTACCGCATCGACACCGCACTGACCACGCCGAACGTGGTCCCGGACGACTACAGGCTGCGGATCTTCGGAGACGTCGAGCGCGAACTGACGCTGACATACGACGATCTGTTGAGCCGTCCGCTCGTCGAACGCGACATCACCTTGTGCTGCGTGTCCAACGAGGTCGGCGGGAACCTCGTCGGCAACGCCCGGTGGCTTGGCGTGCCCGTGGCCGACCTGCTCGACGAGGTCGCGCCGGGGCCCGGCGCCGACCAGCTGGTGTCGCGTTCGGCCGACGGGTGGACCGCCGGCTCGCCGACCGAGCTGTGCCGCGACGGGCGCGACGCCCTGGTCGCGGTGGGCATGAACGGCGAGCCGCTGCCGGTGGAGCACGGCTTCCCGGTGCGGATGGTCGTCCCGGGCCTGTACGGCTATGTCTCGGCGACGAAGTGGCTCGTCGAGTTGGAATTGACGTCCTTCGACGCGTTCGACGCCTACTGGATCGGGCGCGGCTGGTCGACGCCGTCGCCGATCAAGACACAGTCTCGTATCGACACACCCAGGGGGTCGGCGTCTGCCGGCAAGGTCGCCGTGGCCGGGGTGGCCTGGGCGCAGCACCGCGGCATCGAGGCCGTAGAGGTGCGCGTCGACGGCGGCCCGTGGAACGCGGCGCGGCTGTCCGACGTGCCGTCGACGGACACGTGGCGGCAGTGGGTGTGGGAGTGGGACGCCGAGCCCGGCGACTACTCGTTGACGGTGCGCGCCGTCGACGGCGACGACGAGACGCAGACCGAGCAGCACACCCCCGTTCAGCCCAACGGCGCCTCGGGCTGGCACACGATAAACGTCACTGTGGAGTGATCACAGTTCCAGCACCGAGGTGACGCCCGGCAGCTCCAACTTCGGCGCGTCGCCGGGCGCGAGACGCCCGCCGGAGACGTCGAACGCGACCACGTCCCCGCTGTGCTCGTTGGCCGCGAACAGCCGCCTGCCGTCGCGCGTCAGGCAGAAGTCGCGCGGCCACCGCCCGCCGCACGGGCGGGCGCCGACGAGGCGGAAGTCGGCGGCGTCGACGACGGCGAGGCTGTCGTGTCCGCGGTTGGCGAAGTAGACGAATCGCCCGTCGGGAGACGTCGCCGTCGCCGAGGGGTAGTTGCGCGCGCTCGGCTCGTCGCCGGGGGCAAAAGCGTCGATCGACTTCACGGGCGTGAGCACGCCGCGGCGTCCGTCCCATTCGCACGCGACGAACTCGGAACTGAGCTCGGCGACGGCGAAGACGCGATCGCCGTCGGGCGAGAACGCGAGGTGCCGCACTCCCTGCCCGGGCGCGAAGTCGGCGCTGGAGTGCCGTTCGAGGACTCCGCGCGTCTCGTCGAGCCGGTAGATCACGACCTCGTCGGTTCCCAAGTCGCACACGAGCACCCACCGGCCGTCGGGATCGGCGATCGCCTGGTGGGCGTGCGGTCCGCTCTGCCGCCGCGGGTCGGGTCCGCCGCCGGAATGCGCCACGACGCTCGACGGATCGCCGAGCGCGCCGTCGCCGTCGATCGGCAGCGCGGCGACGCTTCCGTCGCCGTAGTTGGCCGCCAAGAGAAAGCGGCCGGCCGGGTGGACGGCCACGTGGCAGGGCTGGTCGCCTCCGCTGGGCCGGGGCGTGCCGTGCGGCTCCAGCCGGTCGTCGGCGACGCGAAACGCGTGCACCATGCCCGGTCCGTCGGGGTCCTCGCTTGCGACGTAGGCGAAGCGCCGGTCGCCCGACAGCGCCGCGAACGACGGGTTCGGCAGCTCGACGCGGCACAGTGTCTCGCCGGTGTTCGACTCGGCCAGCACCGCGGCCGTGTGGCTTCCCAGGATCAGACGCATCAAACGATCGTAGTTGTTCAGGCGTTCGCGGCGGACCGCTCACGCTCCTCCAGGCGAAGGCGTTTTCTTATTAGGACACGTCGTATCATCGGCTCGACGACGCGCGCCGCCAGCGGCCCGACGATCACCAGGATCAGCACGTAGGCGGCGGCCAGCGACCCCAGCTGCGGCTCCACGCCGGCGGCCACGGCCAGCCCCGCCAAGATGATGCTGAACTCGCCGCGCGGGATCAGCACGACGGCCGCGCGCCACGCGCCGACCTTCCCCACGCCGGATCTGCGGGCGACCAGGTGGCCGGTGAGCATCTTGGTGGCCACGCCCGCCGCCGCGAGCAGAGCGGCCGCCCCAAGCACCGGCGGCAGCAGACGGGGGTCGGTCTGCAGTCCGAAGTGCACGAAGAACACCGCGGCGAAGACGTCCTTCAACGGCGCCAGCAGTTCGCGGGCGCTGATCGCCAGCTCTCCCGACAGGGTGATGCCCACCAGGAACGCGCCGACCGCCGCGGAGACGTGGGCCTGTTCGGCCAGGCCCGCGACCAGCAGGATCAGCCCGAGCACCTTCAGGACGAGCACCTCGTTGGCGGGGCTGCGCAGGAACGCCTCCACCACGCCGCCGAACTTGGCCGCGATGAGCAGCGCCAGCGTGACGGCGCCGGCGGCCACGGCCAGGCCGAGGCTGGCCTGAGTCAGGGCCAGTCCGGCCAACAGCGTGGTGACGATCGGAAGATACAAGGCCATCGCCAGGTCTTCCATGACCAATATGGACAGCACGGCGGGCGTTTCGCGGTTGCCCAGCCAGCTCAGGTCGCCGAGGACCTTCGCGGTGACCCCGGAGGAGGTGACGTATGTGACGCCGCCGAGCACGACCGCGGCGGTCGGGCCCCAGCCGAGCAGCAGCGCGATCGCCACTCCCGGGGCGGCGTTGAGGACCAGGTCGAGCAGGCCGTTGACGGCGCCCTTTCGCAGCGTGCCGAACAGCTCGGAGACGGAGTACTCCAGTCCGAGCGTGAACAGCAGCAGGACCACGCCGATCTCGGCGCCGGTGGCGACAAAGCCGCCGGACAGCTCAAGCGGGATCAAGCCGCCGGCGCCGAACGCCAAGCCGGCCAGCAGATACAGCGGGATCGGCGAGACGCCGACCCTGCCGGCCACGGCCGACAGCACGCCCAAGGCGAGCAGTATGCCGCCAAGCTCGAGCAGCACCAGCGCCGCTTCCATTCCCGCCCCCCTCCGCCGCTGTCAGCCGCTGGCCAGCAGCGACTCTACGG
>JBOGDN010000417.1:0-2201 GCA_050742995.1 Stackebrandtia sp.
CACCAGTTCCATCTGCCGATTATGAGACCCGGCAGGCAAAGTCGGACCCCGACCGCGACAGTCCGTGGAGAACCGCGACTCGTCAGACGCTGGCCGCACGCGACAGCGCCGCCTGCTCGTGTCCTTCGGCGGCGATCTCCTCGGGCGGGAACTGGTCGCGCCACCACTTCTGACCCGCCTCCGGCAGCGTGTGGATCGGGTCGTAGTAGGGGTACTCGCGGTTCAGCGCTTCGGCGTCGTCCTTTTCGATGGACGTGCGGTAGTTCTTCGTCCAGTACGAGATGCCGCGCTCGTGGTCGTAGCGGGCCAGCTGGTGCACCCAGCGTTTGCCGACGAACGGGACGTCGCAGACGATGCGCGGCGTGGCGTAGCCGGGCAGGTATCCCATCAGGGCCGTCTGCAGCTGCTGCGCCTGCGCCACCGACGTGCGCCAGTGTTCGGAGTTGGGGATCATGTCGCACATGTAGAAGTAGTACGGCAGGATGTTCGCCTCGCCCTGCAGGGCGAAGCACAGGTCGAGCAGCGCCTCCGAGGTGTCGTTGACGCCGCGCATGAGCACGCCCTGGTTGCGCACGTCGCGCACGCCGGCGTCGAGCATGGCGCGGGCGGCGTTCGCCACCAGCGGGGTGACCGACTGGACGTGGTTGACGTGGGTGTGGATCGCCAGGTTCACGCCGCGCTGCCGGGCAAGGCCCGCCACGCGTCCCATTCCCTCCACGACGGTGTCCTGCAGCCAGTGCTGCGGCAGGCCCATCAGCGCCTTGGTGGCCAGCCGGATGTCGCGGATCGACTCGATGTCCAGCAGCCGCAGCAGGAAGTTCTCCAGGTTCTTCCACGGCACGTTGGCCACGTCGCCGCCGGAGACGACCACGTCGCGCACGCCGGGGTTGACCCGCAGGTACTCGATCATGGCGTCGTAACGCGCCGTCGGCTTCAACTTCAGCTTTAGCTTGTCGACGAGAGGGGTGGAGTTGCCGACCAGGTCCATGCGGGTGCAGTGGCCGCAGTACTGCGGGCAGGTCGACAGCAGCTCGGCAAGCACCTTGGTGGGGTAGCGGTGGGTCAGCCCTTCGGCGACCCACATGTCGTGTTCGTGCAGCGAGTCTCGGGCGGCGTGCGGGTGCGACGGCCAGTCGACGCGGCGGTCGGAGAACGCCGGGAGCATGTAGCGGCGCACCGGGTCGGCGTAGAAGGCGTCCGTCCACGATCCGGCTTTGACCTCGGCGTGCCCGGGGGCCATGGTGTTGAGCATCTGGGGCGGCAGCAACATGGACATCGTGGCGCGGTGCGCGGCGTCGGCGGCGACGTCGTCGTAGAAGCGGTCGTCAACGCGGTCGCCAAGCACCGCGCGCAGCTGCGCGACGTTTTTCACGCAGTTGACGCGCTGCCACTGAGCGCTGTTCCAGTCGGCCTCGCCGACGTCGGCCCAGCCGGGAAAGCGCTGCCAGTCGGGTTCGACCAGGGCCTTGCGGGCGTACTCGTAGGGCTGCCCCGCCTGCGTAGTCGCCATCTCCAGTCACCTTCGCTAGATTTCACGGCCGTTAGGAGACAATAGCGGAAAGCTTCCATAAGTCAAGCTACACCGCAGGAGATTATTCGGCTATTCTCACGTTCGGCTCTATTATTGTCACCGGAGGGACCACATGTCGTCGACGCCGACATCGCCGATCGGGCTGCACCGCGTGATTGAGCCGGGCGGCGTCTTGCCGCAGGCGGCGCATCGCCTCGATCCCTCGGCCGAGCTGGGATCCGACGAGGTGCGAATTCGCGTCGAGCGGCTCAACCTCGACGCCGCCTCCTACCGGCAGCTGCACACCGCTCACAAAGGCGACGGCGCCGCCATCCGCACCGCGGTGAGGCGAATCATCGCCGAACGCGGCAAGATGCACAACCCCGACACCGGCTCCGGCGGCATGCTCATCGGGACCGTCGCCGAAGTCGGCCCGGACTCGCCGCTCGGGCTGCGCCCCGGGCAGCGCGTGGCCACGCTGGTGTCGCTGACGCTCACCCCGCTGCACGTCGCCGACGACCTCGCCGGCTGGGACGGACTTTCCGAGCAGGTTCCCTGCGACGGCCACGCCGTCCTCTTCGCCCGCTCCATCGCCGCGCCCCTGCCCGACGACCTCCCCGCCGACCTGGCCCTGGCCGTCTTCGACGTCTGCGGCGCCCCGGCGCTGACCGCCCGCGTCGTCGACCGGCGC
>JBOGDN010000418.1:0-3555 GCA_050742995.1 Stackebrandtia sp.
GATAGGATATTTGTCAGCCGGCGGCAGACGTCGGAGGGCGCTTCGGAGACGAGGCGTCCGGTGCCACCCGTCTGCCGCCGGCTGACACGTAGGCGACGCCTGCGGCGGCCAGGGTGAGGCACAGCCAGGCGAACCAGTCGCCCATCGCGGTGTACGGGGTGCTTCCGGGGCCGGGCGGCACGTCGGCCGCGACCACGGTGAACTCGCCCGAGCCTCCCGAGCGCGTCTCGGCGAGGACGCGTCCGTACCCGTCGGCCAGCGTCAGGGCGCCTCGTCGACCGGACCACGCCACCGACTGTCCGTTTTCGACTCCCCGCAGCACGGCGGTGCGGCTGTGCTGCCAGCCGTTGTCGATTTCGTCAGAGGCGGGGATGGCCAGCATCCGCGATCCGGCCTCGGCGTAGTCGCGGGTGAGGGCGGAGAAGTTGAGGTCCATGCAGATCTGGATGCCGACGCCGACGGGGGCGTCGGGGACGAAGACGAGTTCGTCGCCTGGCGGGCTGACGCCGTCGTGGTGCTTGAGGTAGGACACGGGCTCGCCGCCGTCGGCGGGGAAAGCCAGGGCGAGGTTGCGTTTTTCGCCGTCGGCGCGGTGGATGTAGTTGACCACGACGGTCATGCCGCGCTCTTGCGCCGCCCGGCTCATCGGTTCGGTCAGAATGGACAAAGAGTCGTCGTCGGCGGCGAACTCGCCTTCGGGAAGCACCGCGAGGTCGACCCCGTCCGGAAGCGCGGCGAGCTGATCGGTGTAGGAGTCGACGAGAGCCTTGCCTTCGGCGTCGGCGACGTCGGTTCCCCAGCCGCTGCTGTTGTGCACCACAAGGGCCACGCGCAGCGGCGGCTCGGAGACCTCGTCGCCGGCCAGGCGCAGCGCCCCGCCGATCAGCGCGATCGCAAGTACGGCCGCGCCCACGGCCCCGACGCGTACTCGGGCGGCGGAGGCCACGCCGGGAGTCAGCAGCGCCGCGACGGCCGCCGGCCCCAGCAAGACCAGGTACTCCACGCCCCACGCTCCGGTCACGGCGGCGGTCTGAAGCATCAGCGGGACGTCGCCCTGGGCCGTGGCCAACGTGCCCATGATCCCCATCGGACTGGCCACGGCCGCCAGGTAGACGATCGACGTCCACACCGCGGGCGCGACGATCGCGGCAAGCAGGGCTCGTCCGCGCCGGATCAGAGCGCGAAACGCCGCGACGGTCAGCGTGAACCCCGCGGCGGACCCGAAGCTGATCGCCATGCCGATCGGCAACGGCACGTCGAATGAATCCAGGTAGTAGCCCCAGCTGTTCGCCGTGCCCAGGAGGTACGCGCCGAAGGCCGCGCTCAGGGCGACTCGGGCGCAGACCCGCGGCGCCAGCAGCAGAACCGGCAGCGGCGCCAGCCAGGTCAGCGCCGCTGTCGGCGCGAAGCCCGTGCCGAAGTAGAACAGCGTCGCCGAGGACGCCGCCGCGACCAGGACCGGCGGCGTCCGCCGGAGGAGGCCGCCGCGTTTATTGTCGGAGTCCATCGAGGATCCTTTCCGTGGAGCGCTTGCACAGCGCTCGGAACTCGGGCTCGGACAGGCTGACGCGGCCGCCGAGATGCAGCTGAAGCAAGCCCATGACCTGAGCGACCAGGGTCATGGCGACTTCGAGGGGGTCGTCGACGCGCAGCGTCCCGTCGCGCATGCCCTGTTCGGCGAGCGCGACCATCGGGGCGAAGGTCGGGGAGGCCTCGTAGTCCGCGGGGAAGCGGCGCGCGCCGTCGCGCCTGTCGGTCATCAAGAAGGTGTACAGGTTCGGCTGTCCCAGCGCGAAGTCCAGGAAGGCGTCCTGCATCCGGGAAATCCGGCTGGCGAAGTCCCCCACGTCGTCGTGCCGCCCCCAGTCGGCGCTCAACTCCGCGAAGGCGGCGTCGGCCACGGTGCGCAGCAGGGCTTGCCGGTTCGGAAAGTGTCGGTAGGTCGCCATCGCCGTGACGCCCGCGTCGGCGGCGACGCGGCGCATCGTCACCGCCTGCGCGCCCTCCTGGATCAGGATCGCCCGTGCGGCGGCGGTGATCCGCTCCGCTGTGCCGGCCTCAGTCATGTTTACAGCGTAGACACCGAGGTCTACGCCGTAAACATCACCTCGTCACGACGTCTTCGCCGCTGCCGGCGCCCTGGTCCGAAGCAGCCGTTGACGCACGCCGTACCCGACGATGACGACGATGCCGACGCCCATGGCCGCCAACGAAACCTCGTACGCCCACGGTACGAAGTGGGAGGCGTAGCCGAGCATGACGAGCCCCACCGCCCACAGCGCGGCGCCGAGGATGTTGGCCGCCAGGAATCTGCCGTAGGGCATGTGGCCGGCGCCCGCCAGGACGGGAACGATCGTGCGCGCCCACGGGATCCAGCGCGCGGTCACGACGGCGAACCAGCCGTGTCGTCGATAGAGCCGTTCGGTCTTGTCCAACACTCGGCGTCCTCGTTTCGGGAGTCCGCGCAGCAGGTATGCCCTGCCCAGGCGGCGACCGAGGCCGTATCCGAGCGAGTCGCCGAGCACGGCGGCGACAAGCACTGTGGCGGCCATCAGCGGCAGGGCCGGCGCAGAATCGAGGCCGGCGCACAGCAGGCCCGCCGTGAACAAGACGGTGTCGCCGGGAAAGACGATCCCGACCAGCAGGCCCGATTCGACGAAGATGAGGCCGAAGACCGCGGCGTAAAGCGCCGCGACGCCCAGTTCCGCGAGATCCCAGGGCGGCATCGACCGTTACCGCCTCGCCGCGACGGGAGCGGACGGGGCGAACCTGACGGGCAGGGTGCTCGGTCCGGAGACGATGCCGTCCGGCCAGTGCAGCGTCGCGGGGTCGCAGTCCAAAGTGATCTCTGGGAGACGCTGCAGCAGCACCTCCACGGCGACTTCGGTTTCCGCTTTGGCCAAGGTCGCGCCGAGGCAGTGGTGGATGCCGGGTCCGAACGACACGTGCCCGCGATCGGCGTCGGCGACGTCGAACGCCGAGGGGCGCCGGAACCGGTCGGGGTCGCGGTTGGCGGCCGTCAAGTCGATGACGACAGGCTGTCCCCGCGGGATGGTCACGCCGCCGATCTCGACGTCTTGAAGCGCGTAACGCTCCTGCAGACGAGGGAACGGCGGCTCATAGCGGAGGAATTCGTCTACCGCGGACGCGATGCCGCCGGGGTCGGCGCGCAGCGACTCCATCTGCTCCGGATGGGTCAAAAGCCCGAGCATTCCGGTGGAGATGAGGCTTTTGGTGCTTTCGTATCCGCCGACGAGCAGGGAGCGGCCCATGGCGACGAGGTCGTCGTCGCCGAGGCCGCCGGTGCGATCGGTCGTGGCCAGCCGCGTCAACACGTCGTCCGACGCGGCCGCGTCCTGACGGTCGCGTTTGGCGGCGACGACCGCTTCGGTGTACGTCTGAAGCGCCGAGGTCGCCTCGGCGACGCGGCGCCCTCCCTCGGGAGTCGGGTCCGCCTGGTGGACGTCGCGCACCCAGCCGTGGAACTTCTCCCAGTCCTGAACTGGAAGGCCGATGAACTCGCACAGCGAGTAGGCCGTGAACGGCAGCGCGAAC